>JAOTRX010000002.1:1500000-1686422 GCA_030247675.1 Desulforhopalus sp.
AATGGAAATCGGGATGGCGTGTTTTTGCCGGATGGCCTCTATGACCGGGATAACCCGGCGTAGTTCCTCTTCTGTGGACACCGGCGGGGCGAAGGGGCGGGTCGATTCGCCCCCCACGTCGAGAATATCGGCGCCATCGCTGATCAGGCGCTCGGCCTGGGCAATGGCTGCCTCATGGGAGGCGAATTTGCCGCCGTCGGAGAAGGAGTCGGGCGTCACATTGAGGATGCCCATTATCTTCATTTGTCAGCCTGCCATTTCGGCTGTTGCGGCGCATCCGGCTTGTCTTCAGGAGGCGTTTGCGGAGCGGGTTCTTCTTCAGCCTTTGCCTCGGGTGCCGCGGCTGCTTTCTCGTCCACGGCGGTCTTGACTTCGCTGTCGTGCTTCGCCGCGGCCCGCTTTCTCGCAGCGGAAACCTCAGCAATCCGCGAGGTATATTGTCCGGGGCGCAGCTCTTCGATAATCCTTTCCATATCGGTGAGGACGATGGTCTCTTTTTCGAGAAGCTCCTCACTCATCCGCACTAGAATGTCACGGTGTTGTTCAAGAAGCGATGCTACGGTGTCCATGGCGGTATCGATGATCTTCTTCACCGCCACATCGATGAGCCTTGCGGTATCCTCGCTGAAATCGCGGTTATGGCCGATTTCTCGGCCAAGGAAGATCTGCTCCTCCTTCTTGCCGTAAGTCAGCGCCCCAAGTTCTTCGCTCATCCCCCATTCGCAGACCATTTTTCTGGCAAGGGCCGAGGCCCGTTCAATGTCGTTGCCTGCCCCGGTGGTGATCTCGTTGAAGATAAGCTTTTCAGCCAGGCGGCCGCCATAAAGGATGCAGATGCTGTTTTCCAGATAGGTTTTGGAATGGGTGTATTTATCGTCGGTGGGCAGCTGCATGGTCAGACCAAGAGCCCGACCGCGCGGAATAATGGTTACCTTGTGAATAGGATCGGTGCCGGCGAGCAGCCAGGCCACCAGGGCATGGCCGGCTTCGTGATAGGCGGTAATGGTCTTTTCCTTCTCGCTGATGATCATCGACCGTCGCTCGGCGCCCATCATGATCTTGTCCTTGGCCTTGTCGAGCAGGTCGAGGTTGATTTCTTTCGCGCCAGTGCGGGCGGCCATGAGGGCGGCCTCATTTACCAGGTTCTCCAGGTCGGCGCCGGAAAAACCTGGGGTGCCGCGGGCAAGGATCTCCAGGTCGATATTGGCGGCCATCTTGGTTTTTTTGGCGTAGATCTCAAGAATCTTCTGCCGTCCACGGACATCGGGAATCGGCACGACCACCTGCCGGTCAAAGCGACCGGGACGGAGCAGGGCCGGATCGAGGACGTCGGGGCGGTTAGTGGCGGCGACGATGATAACGCCGTCGTTACTTTCAAAGCCGTCCATCTCGACCAGCAGCTGGTTGAGGGTTTGCTCCCTTTCGTCATGGCCGCCGCCGAGACCGGCGCCGCGATGCCTGCCGACCGCGTCAATTTCGTCGATGAAGATAATGCACGGAGCATTCTTCTTGCCCTGGGCGAACATATCGCGCACCCGGGAGGCGCCGACACCGACGAACATCTCAACGAAATCGGAGCCGGAGATGCTGAAAAACGGTACGTCGGCCTCACCGGCGATGGCCTTGGCGAGGAGGGTCTTGCCGGTACCCGGTGCGCCGGCAAGGAGAACACCGGTGGGGATCCGTCCGCCAAGGGCGGTAAATTTGCCCGGATCTTTCAGAAAGTCGACGATTTCTTCAAGTTCTTCCTTTGCCTCGTCGATACCCGCCACATCGGCGAAGGTGACCTTGTTATTGCTTTGCTCGGTGAGCCTCGCCCGGTTTTTACCAAAGGACAAAGCGCCACCCTTGCCGCCGCCCTGCATCTGTCGCATGAAAAACACCCAGACGCCAATGAGGAGAAGCATCGGGAACCAGGAGACGAAGATGGTCATCAAAAAGGAGTCTTTCTGGGCCTCTTTGACATTGATATCGACTCCGCTCTTGCGCAGGATAGAAATCAATTCAGTGTCAGTCGTCGGATAAACGGTCTGAAACGGTTTGCCGTCCTGCAGAGTACCGGAAAGGACATCACCACTGATGGTTACCCGGGTGATAGCCTTGCTTTCGATGCTCGACATGAACTCACTGTAAGTGAGTGAAGTCTGGTTGGTTTGCGGCTTATTGAAGAGATTGAAAAGCAGGATCATGGTCAGGCCAATCACCAACCACATACTCAGATTTTTGTAAAAAGTATTCAACGAAGTCTCCGGTGTTTGCAGGTTATTGGTAAGGCTTCACCCGTTTTGCGCTGATTGCCCAGTATTTTTCTGGGACTCCGATACAAGTGGCCGGCGGGTATCTCCATTTACTGCCAACTAGGCAGGGATCCAAGTGCCATGCACGAGATAAAAGTAAATCGAAAAAACTGAATGTCGAGGAGGGATCCAAATATTCTTACCCTATCAGCGAGTTCGTGTAAAGTACTGGACAGGTGCAACGCCCGGTTGATTCTGTCGCAACTCCCTGATTCCCTTGACCAGCGCCCCTGCCCCGCTCACCGTGGTGGTGTAGGGAATATGATAATCGAGAGCGGCCCGGCGGATGCTATAAGAATCTTCAGTGGTCCTCTTGCCGAGCGAGGAGTTGATAATCCAGGAAATATCCTTGTCGCGTATCTTGTCGAGAATGTGCGGCCGGCCCTGAGAGATCTTGTTGATGAGCTGGCAGGGTACTCCGGCATTATGGAGATACGAGGCGGTGCCGGTGGTTGCATACAGCGTGAAGTCGAGATCGATCAGGGCCTTGGCAATCGGTACCATGGCTTCTTTATCACCGTCGCGGACACTGACAAAGACATTACCTGACAGGGGCACCTTCGAGCCCGCCGCCAGCTGCGACTTGGCGATGGCCAAGCCGAGATTGTCATCGATGCCCATGACCTCGCCGGTGGATTTCATCTCCGGGCCAAGAAGGGTATCGACCTTTTCGAAGCGGTCAAAGGGGAAGACCGCTTCCTTTACCGCCCAGTGACTGATGACCACCTCGGTGGTCAGTCCCAGCTCTTCAAGAGTTGCGCCGAGCATGACCTTGGTGGCCAGTTTGGCAAGGGGCACCCCGGTAGCCTTGCTGACAAAGGGGACGGTACGCGAGGCGCGGGGGTTGACCTCAAGGACGTAGAGGTCGTTGTCCTTAATGGCAAACTGGACATTCATCAACCCGATGACACCCAGTTCCTCGGCCATTGCCTTGGTGGCCCGTTTAATTTCTTCAATGGAGGCGGTGCTGAGGGTATGCGGCGGCAGGACGCAACAGGAATCGCCGGAGTGGATGCCCGCTTCCTCGATGTGCTCCATGATCCCGCCGATGACCGTGCGCTTGCCGTCGCAGATGGCGTCGACATCGATCTCGATGGCATCTTTCAGGAATTTGTCGATGAGTATCGGGTGCTTGAGGGTTGTGCCGCCAACGGCGATCATGAAGTCCCTGATCCCCTGGTCGTTATAAACAATGCGCATATCCCTGCCACCAAGGACGTAGGAAGGCCGGACGACTACCGGGTAGCCGATTCGTTCGGCGGCGGCCAGGGCCTCGTCGAGGGTCCGTACGGTATCGTTGTCGGGCTGGCGGAGACCGAGTTTTTGCAGGAACTGCTGGAAGCGTTTGCGGTCCTCAGCCCGGTCGATGGCGTCAGGCTGGGTGCCGACAATCTTTACACCCATCTCGGCGAGAGGTACGGCCAGGTTAAGCGGCGTCTGGCCGCCGAATTGGACGATGACTCCGTCGGGTTTTTCCTGGTCGATGATATTCAGAACGTCTTCCCTGGTCAGCGGCTCAAAAAACAGCTTGTCGGAGGTGTCGTAGTCTGTTGACACCGTCTCCGGGTTGGAGTTGATCATAATCGATTCGACGCCGATCTCGCGCAGGGCAAAGGCGGCATGGACGCAGCAGTAGTCAAATTCGATGCCCTGGCCGATGCGGTTTGGCCCGCCGCCGAGGATAACGATTTTCTTGCCGGTGGTGATCTTCGCCTCGTTCTCGGCCTCATAGGTTGAATAATAGTAGGGCGTATAGGATTCAAACTCGGCGGCACAGGTGTCAACCAGCTTGTACACTGGCAGGACCGCGAGTTTCTGGCGAAGCTGCCGGATATCGTTTTCGCCGGTATTGGTGAGAAAGGCCAGCTGCCGGTCGGAGAAACCGCGTTCTTTACAGTAGCGGAGGAACTCCCCGTCCAGACCCTGGAAGCCACGCCCGCTAATCTCCCCTTCGGTTTCGATGATCTGGCGGAAGTTATAGAGAAACCAGGGATCGATCTTGGTCAGGGCGTAGAGTTCTTCGATTGCCATGCCCCGCTTCAGTGCCTCATAGATATGGGCAACCCGTTTGGAGTTGGGCACCCGCAGGCCGAGTTCCAGGTCTTCCCGGTCAAGGTGCGACAGATCCTGCTTGCCGTCGCCGCCGAAACCGAAACGGCCGGTCTCAAGAGAGCGCATCGCCTTCTGGAAGGCCTCTTTGAAGGTCCTGCCGATGGACATGGTTTCGCCCACCGATTTCATCGAGGTGGTGAGGAGGTCGTCGGCCTGGGGGAATTTTTCAAAGGTCCAGCGTGGGATTTTCACCACGCAGTAATCGATGGACGGCTCAAAGGCCGCCAGGGTCTCGCGGGTGATATCATTTTTCAGTTCGTCGAGGGTGTAGCCGACGGCAAGTTTTGCGGCTATCTTGGCGATCGGAAAGCCGGTGGCCTTTGAGGCAAGCGCCGAACTCCGCGACACCCGCGGGTTCATCTCGATGACCATCATCTCGCCGTTTTCCGGGTTGACCGCAAACTGGACGTTCGAACCACCGGTTTCGACACCGATCTCGCGAATGATGGCAATTGCCGCGTCGCGCATATCCTGGTATTCCCGGTCGGTCAGGGTCTGGATGGGGGCAACGGTGATGCTGTCGCCGGTATGCACCCCCATGGCATCAATGTTTTCGATGGAGCAGATGATCACCACGTTGTCATTGCGGTCGCGCATGACCTCCAGCTCGTATTCCTTCCAGCCGAGCAGGCTGCGTTCCAGCATGACCTCGGTATTCATCGACAGGTCGAGGCCGGCGGTGCACAGGGTCTCAAGCTCCTGGCGATTATAGGCGACGCCGCCGCCGGTGCCGCCGAGGGTAAAGCTTGGCCGGACGATGATTGGAAAGCCAAGGCGGTCGCCGGCAGCCATGGCTGCCTCAAGATCGTTGACGATGATCGACTCGGGAACCTTCAGGCCGATGCGGCGCATGGCGTCGCGGAATTCTTCCCGGCCTTCGGCCTTTTTGATGACGGCGATATTGGCGGCAAGGAGTTCGACCTTGTATTTATCAAGAATACCCATCTCCGCCACCTTGATCGCCGTGTTCAGGGCGGTTTGGCCGCCGAGGGTCGGCAGTAGGGCATCGGGGCGTTCTTTCTCGATGACCTTGGCGACGAATTCCGGGGTGATCGGTTCGATATAGGTGCTGTCGGCCAGCTCCGGGTCGGTCATGATGGTCGCCGGATTGGAGTTGATGAGCACTACCTCGTAGCCTTCCTCCTTCAGGGCCTTGACCGCCTGGGCGCCGGAGTAGTCGAATTCGCAGGCCTGGCTGATAATGATGGGGCCGGAGCCGATGATGAGGATTTTCTTGATGTCTGTTCTTTTCGGCATGATCTGTCCGTGTTTGCTGTCGTTATTGGTTGTCCCGGGCCGGGTAAATGGTCTCTAGTGGCCGTGTTGAATTTCCCGTTAGCCGCGCATCATGGCGATAAAGCGATCAAAAAGATAGATCGCGTCGTGTGGCCCCGGGGCATGTTCTGGATGGTATTGAACGGAAAAGGCCGGATACCTGGTGTGACGCATGCCTTCCAGGCTGTTGTCGTTGAGATTGATATGGGTCACCTCGACTTCCCCCGGCGGCAGGCTGTCGATATCGATGCAGAAGCCATGGTTTTGCGAGGTAATTTCGACATGGCCGGTGGTAAGGTCTTTCACCGGCTGATTGCCGCCGCGATGGCCGAATTTCAGTTTGTAGGCGGTACCGCCGTAGGCCAGACCGAGCATCTGGTGGCCAAGACAGATGCCGAAGATCGGTTTCTTGCCGAGGAGGGCCCTGATGGTCTCGACCACACCCTCAACGCCTGCCGGATCACCGGGGCCGTTGGAGAGGAAAATACCGTCCGGCTGCATGGCCAGAACCGCCTCGGCGCTGGTGTGTGCCGGAACCACCTGTACCCGGCATCCCTTTTCGGTCAATATTCGCAGTTGGTTGTATTTTATACCGAAATCAAAGGCCACGACCTTCAGGGCGCCTGCAGGCTTGCTCTCAGCGGTGGTAAAGTTGCTGCCCGGCACCGGGCGATTGCCTGCCCAGCCGTACGGCTCTTTGCAGGTGATATCCTTGACCAGGTCCTGACCGATAAATCCCGGCCACTCGTTGGCTCTTCGGATCAAGGAGTCTTTGTCCAAATCGAGGGTTGAAACGAAGCCTTTCATTGCCCCTTTCGAGCGGATGTGTCTGACGAGGGCACGGGTGTCAAAGCCTTCCACCCCGAGGACCCCGTATTCCTGGAGGAAGTCACCGAGGGGCCGAGTGGATCGAAAGTTCGACGGGTAGGCGTTATATTCCTTGATGAGGAAGGCTCGGGGGTGAATGGCCGCTGATTCCATATCCTCAGGATTGATTCCATAGTTGCCGATCATCGGGTAGGTCATGGTGACGATCTGCCCGGTATATGAAGGGTCGGTGAGGACTTCCTGGTAGCCGCTGAGGGAGGTGTTGAAGACAATTTCCCCAACGGCCTCGCCGTGACCGGTAAACGATTGCCCGGCAAAGGTGGTCCCGTCTTCCAGGGCGATGAGTGCTTTCATGGTAGTATTCCTTTATTTGAGCCGGACTGTATTGCGGGCTGCCTTTGGCTATTGGCTAGTGGCCGAGAGTGAATTTAACCCTCGTCCTTTCTTCTTCTGCGATTGTAATCATTGGAGAAGCTTTGCGGCAGCGGTCGCGCCGGGTATATCCGTGCAAGTGCGTGGAGGGAAGCGCTTTTTGTCCTCCTTGAATCTGCAGACAAAACTCCAATATATAACTTGATGGGGCGGGTTCCGTCAAGCCTAAACGGCTGAAAATCCGGTCTGCCGGTGCATCCGGCAGGGAGCTGCACAGATCCGGAGATGGTGTCTGGCAATCTGCCTGAGTAGCAATGTTACGTTGTGTAAATATTATTGATTGATTTGTCGAACGCAGCTGATTAAGATCTCCGCTGCGTAATACCCGGGAGACGAATAGGCGGCTTCTCGGCAAAATTGGCTGACCTAGCGACATCTGGGTAACCTCGGTTACTCCCTTAATAATAATATTGCACAGGAATCCGGACTGAACCCGGTCAAGGAGCTGCAGTGAAAAAGAGAATACTCGTTGCCAATCGTGGGGAAATCGCCATTCGCCTCACCAGGGCCATTCAGGAACTTGGTTATGAGGCCATTGCCGTCTACGAAACTCCAGACGAAATGTCCCGGCATATTCGGATTGCCGACGAGGCAATCCTCCTCGGTGATGGTCCGCGCTGTGACTATCTTAATATCGAAAAAATCATCAAGGCGGCGAAACAATCCGGGGCCTGTGCCATTCATCCCGGCTACGGGTTTCTGGCTGAGAATCCGTTTTTTGCCAAGGCCTGCGAAAACAACGGCATCATCTTCATCGGGCCGACCTCCGAGATCATTCAGAACCTCGGCAACAAGGTCATTGCCCGTGACATCATGGCCGAGGCGGGAATCCCCATGGTTCCCGGCACCCAAAACCTCAGGCAGGGCCGGGAAGGGGTGGCCGATGCCTTGGCCTTCGCCGCCAAATACGGCTATCCGATCATGCTCAAGGCAACCTCCGGCGGTGGTGGTCGGGGGATTCGGCGGATTGAATCGGATACTGAAATGAAACAGCAGATCCCGGTGGCCCGCGCCGAGGCCCTGGCCGCCTTTAATGACGATTCGGTTTATCTCGAAAAGGTGGTTGTCAATCCGAAGCACGTCGAGGTGCAGATCCTCGCTGACAGTCATGGCCATACCGTCCATCTCGGCACCAGGGACTGTTCGATCCAGCGCCGCAACCAGAAGCTGATCGAGATTGCCCCGTCGATGATCAAGAACAAGGAACTCCTCGACGAGATCTGTGCAACCGCGGTGAAGGCCGCGGAGGCCGCCAATTATCTCAATGCCGGGACGGTCGAGTTCCTGATCGATAAGGACTACAATTTTTATTTCATGGAGATCAACACCCGGGTGCAGGTCGAACACACGGTGACCGAGATGATCACCGGTATCGATATCGTTCGCAACCAGATCAATATCGCCTTTGGCAAACCGCTGTCCTTTACCCAGAAAGACGTGCAGATGCGCGGCCATGCCATTGAGGTGCGGATCAACGCCGAGGACCCGAAAAACGATTTCATGCCAGAAGGCGGGAAAATGGTTTCCGTATACCGGTCAACCGGTGGCTTCGGAGTGCGTCTCGACGGCTTCGTGTATCAGGGCTACATCATCCCCGAGGTCTACGATTCGCTCCTTGTCAAACTGACCGTCCATGGTTTCACCTGGGACGAAACGGTCGGTCGCCTGAAACGCTGTCTGCATAACTTTGCCATCAGGGGCCCGAAGACCACCATCCCGTTCTATGTGAACATTGCCAATGAGAAGGATTTTGTCTCCGGCAATTTCGATACCTCATACATCGACACCCATCCACATATCTTCCATTATGATGAGGATGCCAGCGAGTCCGGGAAATTGGCAAAGTTTATTGCCATGATTCATTACTCGGGCGAAAACCCCTTTGCCAAATAAGGCACCAATCCTCAGCAGGATGGCAAGGACCCGATTGAGAGTATTTTCAAATTAAAGGATCAGAACATGACTCGCGTTATTCAAGGGACTCCCGTTAAAAATATTATTGATACACTGCGTCAGGCCAAGGGCTATTATATCACCAACACCGCCCGCGACCAGTCCCAGTCCGATTTCAAAAACCGCATCCTTCTCCATACCGACCTCATGGCGGCCGAGCATCGTGACAGGGCCGGTTATTTTTCCCTGGAAATTACCGGGGGCGCCTCAATTCATGTCGATATTCTGCGCAAACAGGTGGATCCCTTCCTGAAGTTGAAAAAGCTGCGGGAGAAGATGCCAAACACCATGTTCCAGACGCTCTGCAGGGGGGTCAATCTCTTTGGCTACCGCCCGTATCCGCAGAATGTCATTCGCTTTACCGTCCGTGAGTTTGCCAAGTATGTCGATGTCTGGCGAACCTTTGATTTTCTCAACCATGTGCCAAATATGCACGCGGTATTCGAAGAGGTGAACCGGGCCGGAAAACTCAACGAACCGTGTATCTGTTTTTCTACGGGGCCGGAACACACCAATGCCTATTACGTTGCCAAGGCCGGCGAGATTATTGACGTCACAGGCAAGGACATCACACTCTGTATCAAGAACCACGGTGGCCTGGGAACACCGAAGCGTATCGGCGAACTGGTTGATGCCCTGAAACAGAAATACCCTGATGTTCCCATCCACTACCACGGCCACAACACCGATGGCAATGACCTGGGCAGGATTGTCGAGGCGGTGCGGAACGGCGCGTCGATTGTTGATGCCGCCGACTCGGCCTTCAGCGGTTTTTATGGACCGGCACCGATCTTGACCGTCGTGCAGACCCTCAAGGAATACGGCTATGAAGCAGTGTGCTTTGATGAAGAGGCGGTTATCGCCACCTCCGATGTCATCCGCGACCAGCGCAAATACTACGAGCAATTCGAATCGCAGATCAAGGGCTTCCAGCCGACGGTACAGATCCATAAGTTGCCCGGCGGGGCGATGGGGTCGAGTCTTGAACAGGCCGCCAAAGGCGGTTTCCTCGACCGGATGCCGGATATCCTCCACAAGGAGCTACCACGGGTGCAGCAGGAACTCGGCAACTATTGGTCTGTGACCCCCGGTTCGCAGATCCTCTGGACCACGGCGGTCGCCAATGTTCTTGGCGGGGAGCGGTACGGTAATCCTTCCGGGGATCTGCGCAATCTGCTCCTTGGCAAATATGGACCGTTTCCCTTTTATAAGCCTGAGGAATGGATCTACGAAAAGGTGCTTGGCGATAATTGGCGGGAGGTCCTGGAAAAGGAGGGTGGCGTCGATGGCATCGCCGATATGGATCTGGCCCATGAACGCTACGCCCTGGCTGAGCTGATTGGGGCTGAGCCGACCGATGAACAGCTTGTACTCTATCTGCAGCACCCCAACGATGCGGTGGAATTCTTCAAGTTTACCGAACAGTACGGCCAGGTCTATGTGTTGCCGCCGTCGATACTCTTTCGCCAAAATGGTTTTGATATCGGTGAAAAGATGAGTTTTCGGGATCACCACGGCAAGGAGCATATGATCGAGGTTGGTCCCTCTCCAGTCAGTGATTCAGGGGAAACCAGCGTCTATTTTATTGTTGATCACCATCCATCGATCTTTTCCTTCAAGGCCAAGGCCGCGGTGGGCAAGCAAGGTGAGGCACCGATTCTCGACAAGGAAGAGATACTAGATCTGGCCAAGGCGGGCGATGTTCGTTCACCGTTCTCCGGCAAGATTGTCGAGATCACCGTCACCGAAGGGCAGGAAGTGATGGTCGGCGACCGAGTGGCGATCATGGAGGCGATGAAGATGCAGACCCCGATTCTTGCTGAAATGGCCGGTATTGTTACCAATATCAATGCCAAAAAGGGCGACAGTCTCAAGCCGGGTGGCAGGATTTTGAAGATCGATCCAAACGAATAGAATGGTTCCAGGACTTCCGCTCTGTACTGAATTGGCAGCTCGTGGCCATTCGTTACGGGCGGAAGGATTTCGCCACAGCAGGATATTTTACTCGCAGTCTAGCCGCTGAAAAAGACAAAGGCGAGGCCGTTCAGGCACGACCATACTAAAATCAGCCCGGTGCCGATAATACATGCCATGGCCGCCACCCGGTGGCCGAAGGTTTCTTTCTTCTTATCTTTATAACCAAGTAGAAAAGCCAGCAGTGCACCGGTCAGCATGCCGCCGCCGTGTCCCCAGTTGTTAATCCCCGGGACGAGAAAACCAAAGAGGGCGATTCCCACCGCCCAGCCGCCTATCTGGCTGAAGATATTGCGGCCATAGATACCACCGCGACTCCTGCCATAATAGAGAAGGGCGCCGATCAGGCTGCAGACCGCCGCCGATGCGCCAATGGTAAAGGAGACCCCGGCCAGGCTGGAGATGACAAAGCCGCCGACGCTGCCGAGAATGTAGAGGATAATTGTTCTGCTGGCGCCGAATTCGAGGACCATCAGTGGGGCGAGCTGGCGCAGGGCGAGCATATTGAAGACCAGATGCAGCAAGCCGCCGTGCAGAAAGCCGGCCGCCACCAGAGACCACCAGCGCCCCAGCTGGAAGAGCGGCATGGTTCCCGTCGAACCGAGAACCAGCAGGCTTTGGTTGGTTGGGGCAAGAAACTCAAAGGGGTTAAAGCCGGAGAGCCGTGGATCAATGGCCAGAGCGACGACAAACATGATGGCGTTGGTGGTGATGAGCACCGTTACCAGCTTGTCGGCGTCGTTTGCGCCGCCGGCCAGGAAGAACCTTTTCCACCACGCCCCCGGGCGACTCATCTGGCAGTAGGGGCAGCGCGGGACCGAGCGATTGATCAGTTTCCGGCAGCCGGGGCACAGCTGCGATCCTATGTTGTTATCTGCTGACATGGAGGACCGTTCATTGGCAAAGAGGGAGATTGTGTCCTGGTGCCTCGCAACGGTTCATTGAGGCGAGGCGCGGAAAACTGCGGGGTAAGAGAACAGGGGGAGCATGGCGCAGCTCCCCGAAGAACAGCCGGAATTACCTGTTGGCGAAGGAATTGGTAAATAGATTGTCTATTGCCTCTCGTCCCGCGTCGCTCAGATAGCGGGTACCGCTGCCGACGAAGGTGTCGTATTCAATGCGTGGCGTATCTTCTTGCCAGGATCCCTTCCAGGTGAACCATTTCTTTTGTGGCTGGTCGAAGACATGGAGGGGGCGATTAAACATCTTCGCCAGTTCAACTGCCCAACCGGTGCCGCCCTTGACCGAGCCATCCTCTTGAATGGCACCGATGACGAATACCTGGTGGCCACTATTGACCATGTGGAAGATTGTCTGCAGGACCTTGCGAATCTTTTCCGTCTCATAGTAGGTGCGGTTGAGCATGCGCGAAGCGAGTTCCATGCTGATATCACCTCGTTCGAGCTGGTCCTTGCCCAAAACAACAACATTTTGGTCGCGGGTAAGCTTGTGACCTTCAAAGGAATAGACAACTTCCTTAATGCCCATTCTCTCCGCTGCCTCGCCAAAAGTCGCCTCGGCGCCTTTCAGGCCGCTACTGTACAAGGTGTATTTCGATAGATCCATTTCGGGGGCTCCTTCGTAAGGTAAATAACTATTATAAGTATATTGGGATAGACAAATCCCTTGTGCAGCCTGTGTCTCGCATGACGGGGGAGACGCAGAAAAATTGAAGTGTCGCCTCAGTGTAACCATAGTGAGGGGGAATGGCAACACCTGGCGAAATATTAATGGAACCGGGTCATGATTTTTTTTGTCCTTTGACGAAGATACGCCAGGGCGCCGGGTAACCTTCAAGGGTCAAGTCCGGATTTCCAGGAGTAATAAAGTCGCTGTACGATTCAAAGGTCATCCACTCGGTGCGGCGTTGTTCGGCGCTGGACATGGGGTGTTGGCAGAACAGGCTGACATCGACGAAACCGGCCTTCGTCATCCAGTTGCAGAGACAGGCGCCGGTTGGCACGAAGTAGGTTCCGGGCACCTTGGCGTAGGTGTCTTTTGGAAACAGCGCCATCGGTGCTTCACCGGGGATGGCCTGGGACTCGACAAGCAATGTTCCCCCGGGCTTCAGGGCAGTATGGATGTCGCGGAGGGTATCAACCGGCGATGGACGATGATAGATGACCCCCATGAGAAACACCACGTCAAAGCAGGAAGGAAAGAGGGCCAGATGCTCGACACCAAGGAGATCGATATCCAGACCTGGGCACCCGGCCATGCCCTGCAGAGCCTTGAAGCAGTAGTAGTGCTGGACCGATGGCTCGAAACCAAGAACGAGTTTGGGCTGGGCCGGAGTCATACGGAACATGTAATAGCCATTGTTGCAGCCGATGTCGGCAATGACTTTGCCTGAAAGGTTGGGGAGGGCAGGCACCAGCCTTTGCCACTTTCTCTCACTGCGCCATTCGGCATCGATATCGATGCCAAATACCGAGAACGGCCCTTTCCGCCAGGGCATAAAGGCCTTGAGTTTGTCGGTGACGATGAGCCGTTTCTGGTCAGTCATCTCCTCGGCTGAGCCAATTATTACTTGATCGCCGGTGCAGTCGACATGGCCGGCGCGGTACTGGGCGAGCTGCAGGGCCGGTTCGCGGTAACGAAGAAAGCCTTTTTTGTCCTGATTCACCCAGTTATGGCGTTTGCTGCTTTCTTGCAGAATAGCGTCAAAATTTGCCGAAGAAGGGAGAGATGCCAGATAATCCATGGTTGGCTAGTTTTCAGGCGGGTTTTACCGCCACAAAAGATACAAAGTTGAACCAGCGGAAATAGGTCTCGACGGCGGTAAAACCGGCCTTGACCAGCATCGCCAGGTTTTCCTCGATGGAAAAAGGGATGAGAACGTTTTCCAGGGCCTCCCGCTTTTTGGCAATCTCCAGTTCCGAGTAGCCCCGTGATTTTTTATACTGGTGGTAGATGGATATGTATTGACGGTTGAGGCGGCGGTTGTGGCTGATGACCTTCTCACTCATCAGCAGAACTCCGCCCGGCCGCAGGTTGTCAAAAAGCCGATGGAGAAATTCCTGGCGCTGCAAGGGCCTGATGAACTGCAAGGTATAGTTGAGGATGATCCCTGCTGCCCCAGGATGGTTGAAGGTGGTTATGTCCTCAAGGGCAAAGGCGAGGCTCCCCTGTTTGCCGTACAATTCCGCCTTGAGCCGGGCCTTGTCGAGCATGGGGGCCGAGTTGTCGAGTCCGACAAAATGCAGTTTCTTCTGGCGCAGCAGGCGGCAGAAAAGCAGCAGACTGGTGCCGGTGGAACAACCGAGGTCATAGACGGTATCGCCCGGCGATAAAAAGGTGTCGAGCAACTGGGCGGAGGCCTCGATCACCTCTTTGTAGAAAGGGATGGAGCGATCAAGCATATCGTCGAAGACCTCGACGACCCGTTCGTTGAAGACGAAGTCTTCCGGTATTGTATCGATCTTAAAAAGCGTATCCTTGGGGGTATCAATCATTGTGAGAGAAAATTGGTTTGTGGTGCGCTTCAAAGGAGGGAGGCATTTCTTGCGTATTGGCCGGCACTATACCACCAACCAAGGGCGTGGAAAACCAAAAACCGGTAGCGCAACCCTTCCTGGCGTTTGGTGTAGTTCAGGAAAAATTGGTCTTGCCTTGTATCTTCTCAGCCGGTATAAACCAAGTGCCTGCGCTGTGCCGGGTGCATGAGCGATTTTTCCGGCCGGGATGCACTTTTACCGGCCTTTCAGATAATCAGTACAACTAGGTTTTGGGTATGTCTAACGAATTGGATTTTGACGAATTACTCAGCAATTATAAGTCCGATCCCTTTGGCTATGTCGACATTTTCTCCGTTCATACCGGCAGGGTGTCGTTTAAGGCTGGCGTTGGTCAAGAGGTGGTTGCCACCAGCGGCGAATGGTTGCAGGTTCCCGGCACAGCCCTTTACGAGATCAACCGGGAAAGAAACCCGCGGATCATCACCGCCCAAGTTAACGGCATAGTAGCGGAGCTGAGCAGTGAACTCGATGGTCAATTCGTCGAGGCAGGGGTGAAGCTCATGACCATCAAACATCCGCTTAAAAAGAAGGAAATTATAGAGAGCATCCTGAAAGAGGTGCTGTCGCTCTTCCCCGCGCCGGAATCGGCAAAATATTTCTTTGCCATGGACATCCAGTCGCGAATCGATAAAAAAGGTGCACGGGCGATAACCATTGAACCGGGTGAAGAGATTCTCACAATGTCGCTGATGAAGCGGGACACCCCGGTGTATTACAACGGTGAGCGTGGGGTTATTCATTCAGTATATTTCAAGCCTGGCGTTTCCGTCAGTCAGGGCGAACCGCTTCTCGGGGTCTGCGCACCGGAGAAACTGCCGCTGATCCAGAAGATTATTACCCGGGTCAAGGCAGAGTGGGACAGTGAACATTAATTCCTTTGGTACGCATACCGGGCAGGATGGTTGTGGCGGTTAATCGCCCGGATCCCCGGGCGGTCCTGCGGCGTCTGCAACTTGAATTGTCGGTCCAGGAGCCGCACACGCTGTATGATCCGAGAGCGATCGTTCGCTACGGTTCCTACGTTGGTACTGTTATTGAAAGCCACGAGCAGTTACCAAGGGCCATGGACCACGCCCGTGGTTTAATCGCTGCGGCCGCCCGAAACGGCAAATCAATGGTCAGCGGAACCGTCATCATCGCGGATACACTAAGTCAATGCAAGGGGCGGTTTTCCCGCTCGTGGCATGCGCCGCACGGCGGGGCGTGGGGATGTATGATCTTTGCCAATACCCTGTTGCCTCAGGGGCGCAGTTTCATTTCGCTTACTGCCGGCGTTGCCTGCTGTGAAGCGGTGCGGGAGGTCGCCGGGGTAAATGGGCAGGTTCGCTGGGTAAATGATGTGCTGGTTGAGGGGAGAAAGCTTGCCGGCTTTCTGGTGGAGAGCTACACCGAACCGGTGCACGGCGAGGAATTCGCCCTGGTCGGGTTTGGCATAAATGTCAACAACACTCAATTCCCAGAAGAAATTGAGGGAACTGCCACAAGTCTTCGACTCCTTCTTGGCCGAAATACCGATCTCTCCGAATTTACCACGGTGTTTCTCGCAAAACTTGCCTGGAACATTGGCATCCTCCACCATGAAGAAGCACGGGACCTCAAGGAGGAGGGCTTCTCCGGCAGACAGGGGCGGCACCTGCTTCTCGACCGCTGGCTGGCACTTTCCGATACCCTTGGCAAACGGGTGATTTTTGGCTTCGACGTAATTACTGCACCGCAATACCAGGCGGAGGTCGTCGGACTGGACACAAGTGGTGGGCTCATCCTTCGGCTCGCTGACGGGACAACGACAGTTGAGCATAGTGGAGAAATTCGCTATCTAGGGCAGGTCGGCTGATTTGGCGACCCCTCTTTTGGGCAATTTATCCGGTTATGTTTACAGGGCTATACGGAGAGCCATCCCCAGAAAAACCGTGTCGGTATCGATATTGGTGTCCTTTCCCTCAAGCTCTGCCGAATCGTTGAATCGGTAGTTCCCGTAAAAATCGGCATAAAGACTGGGCAGTATCTCAAGATTCAAGCCAGCCCTGAGGGCAAAGAAAGGCTTCTCGGCAAACTCTTCGTCACTATACATGATACCAACCCCCAGGCCACAGTAAACGGCCCGGCCAAGGAGGATATACGCCTCTGGGGCCAGAGCCGATTCCCCAAACCGGTCCGGCAGAAACTCAAGATCAAGTTCAAGGCCGAGCAGGCCTTGCCAGTATTGATACGACGCCAGATAGGCCACCCCATTCTTGTCGTATTTTTTATCGCCAAATTCAATATCTTCAAGCGCTACCCAATAATTAGCCCCGCCACCGATACGCACATCACCGGCCGCTGAACAGTTACCTGCGGCGGTGGTGACAAACAACAAGAATAAAATGAAATAGCCCTCTTTCTTCATAGCATTGTACCTCGGTTATTATTTGTCTAATTCCATTGCATTGAGCCGTTTACCGGGATGCAGGTCCTTTTGCCGCTGTTGGTTCAACTCGGTTTTTCGTCCGTTATTCGAGTAGCCTGGATGGGAAAAAGGGGCGATTGGTCAGGCATGTGTATGGGTTTGCATCATCCTCCATGCCACGATGTCCCTTTGTAACAGGTATCTTCCATAGCCATGGAGCAGTGCAAGGGCCTCTTTGAGGATAGCTCCGGACATCTTCAAACAGTGCAGCCGGTCGAGTGGTAAATCCTGAGCTGAGCGGAGCACCCTGATGGTGCCGTGGGAAATGATCGATGTCTTCTCTGGTCCTGCACATCCTGAACAGATGATTCCGCCGCCGCTTGGGGTGAAACTATAGCTCCGCTTGGTCGTAATCGGCTCGGCGCATCGGCTGCATGCATGCAGGTTCGGCCGATATCCCAAATACTCGAAAAAGCGAATGAGAAAAAGGACAAGAACGGCCTTTGGTTGCTGCCGGAGGTTAATATTGTGGAAGGTCCACAGGCAAAGGCGGAAAAGACGTTCATCCGGCTCGGCTTCTTTGATGCCGACAAGCATAAACTCTCTGACAACCGAGGCAATGGTGTAGAGTTCCAGGTTGTTGCGGATATTGATAAAACTGGTGTGCAGATCGGCTTCGGCGAGAAAAGCCAGGTGCCGTCCGGTTTTCCTCTCACAAACGATATGGAGAAAGCTGAACAGTTCAAGTTTATTGACGAATCGTCGCAGGCTTTTCTTGGCGCCCTTGGCAATGGCGGTAATCCTTCCCTCGTCCTGACAGAACAGGGTGACAATTATGTCCGACTCGCCATAGTCGCTGCAGTCGAGGACGATGGCTTCAGTTTCCATACTGCCAGTTCGATGGTCTATCTGAGAAGCATCTCGGGAATAGCCAGAGTGATGTTCTCTTCACCGGTTTTAGGGAGTTCGAGTGGCGTTTGGTTGAGGGAGATTCGAGTCGTGGTTTTGCCAGGCAAAGAGATGATGAGTTTTTCCATGGCACGCCAGCTTACCTGCTCTCCTTCCTTGAAGATCATTGTCCGTTCCGGGTTGGTGTCTATGGTGAGAGACACCTTGGTTTCTTCCTGGAAGACGGCATTGACGTGGTATTTGGTCGTCCCCGGCGAGGAGAGTGTTTTGGCCGGTTCTACCGGTTGGGTCGTGGCTTCAGTCGAGGCAAGGGCTGGGGATGAAAGACTCAAGATGTTGGTCTGCGCAGGTGCCGTGCTTCGGGCCTGAGCGGCGGCAAAGAGTGATTGCGGGACGTTTGCTTCTGGGTTCTGTCGTGTTGTTTGTTCAACTTTGAGGGTTGGATCGAGGCTACGTAATTTACTGCTGAGGTAGGAAGCCGGGTTCCAGGAAAAATACCAGCATAAAAAAGCGCCAAAAAGGAGGAACAGGAGGAATATGAAGCCAAAATATGCAAAAGGCAGGGCGCTTGGAGGTTCCGCCAGGCTCTTCATGTCTTCTGCTAATCTGTTCGGTGGTGGGGTTTTATAGCGGTTTTCTTTGGGGTGAATTTTCCGTTCTTGCCCATACATTTCCAGTATTTCACTTGGATCAAGAGCAAGTTGACGGGCATAAAGGGTATAGAATCCTCTGGCAAACACTTCCGCCGGGAGCGAAGAAAAGTCACTCTCTTCAATAGCCTGGAGGTTTTTGGGTGATATCTTGGTGCCTTCGGCTATCGACTCAATATCAAGTCCCTGTTTGATTCTTGTTTCCCGAAGGAATTCTCCGAGAGGGACGGTTTTTATTTCGGTGGAATGGGGCTGCATAATTTCTAAATAAAAAGAGCTAGATGTTGAGTTTACAGTCTGCGAATATAGGCGTTTTCTTTGAGGCCTTTTACCCAATCCGAATAGGCTGCCTTTAATTTTTCCTCATAGAGCTTTTCCTTGATTTCTTCCTTGGCCTTTTCATAGGAGGAGGATGTGGCTTGGTCGGTTGCGGAGAGTCGCTTGAAGAACTGATAATCCTCGGCTGTCAGTATGATTTGACTTATCTCGCCGGTCTTCAGCGAAGCCACTGCGGTTCGCATGGCTGGAGCCATGTCTTCGAGCTGCAAGATGCCGAGATCACCCCCGTCGCTCGCTGAAGGCAAATCAGAGAATTTCTTGGCGACATCTTTGAATTCCTGACCTTTTTTTACAAGGTCCAGTGCTCGCTCCGCTCGTTTCTTGGTCTCCTCTTTTTCTTCCCGCAATTTTTCCGGATCCGATATCCCCCGGTTCCACTGGAATCCCATCTGCAGCAAATAATAGCTGTCTTTGTCTATTTTAGTGGAAAAATGCTCGTTATAATAGTCGCGAATCATCTCCTCGGTAATGACGATTTTGGCGCGAACATCATAACTAACGAGTTTACTTTGCAATACCTGGTCACGGAGTTGCTTTTTGAGGGTCTCTTCCGTCAATCCTGAGCGGTCGAGCTTCTTTTTAAACTCAGTTGGGTCAAGGGCCATTCGGTTTCGGGTAGTGTTGAAAGCGGCCTCTAGCTCTTCGTCGCTTACCGTAGTATTGGTCGATTTTGCCCGTTGGTTAATGAGACGCCGGTCGATCATCGAATTGATGGTGGCCTCCCGGGCTTCGTTCATGGAATTCACCAGGGCCTGGCCGGAGGATTCTTTGGCTAAAATTTGGTAAATTCTCGCCATCTCCTCTTCCAACTCGGAAAGAGTGATAACATCGTCATTGACAACAGCCACAACTTTATCGACAACTTCGGCCCTTCCGATTACAGGGAACAACAATACTACCAGAAAAATGGCGAAAATCCCGCCGAGGAATCTGCTGAACTGCCGGTTTGTGGTGGGTCGAGTCATAGATATCCTAAACCGTAATTTAATGAAAAATTTGCGAAGATAAACATTGAAAACAGCAACATGGACTGTGGTGCAATTCAGAAGGTATAACTAATTTGCCTTGCAGCAGTCCCTGAAAAAATAATAATTTCTGTGACTCAGCCAGGTTGATCCAGATCCATTTACCCAAATTGCCGATAAAAAGCTATTTTTATTGGTGGAAACCAGATGATTTTATAACATATTGAGCACCTGAAGTTCTCTTGGCCGTGGTTGACTTTAAAGGAATATGGGATAAATTGTTGCAAGAGTATATCATAGCGCGAATAATATTGAAATCTTCCCGGGAGTAATTCCATGAAAAAGCTGCAAAAATCGACCTTGGCTGTTTTGTTTTTCCTTGTTATATCGGGTGGATTTATGTTTCCTGGGGAAATCACTGCGGCCACCCAGATGCCGGCGTTTGCGCTTGAGAATGTTCGTGACGGCAAGATTGTCAATTCGAGTGCTTTTAAGGGGAGAGTTCTTTTGTTGACCTTTTTCGCCACTTGGTGCCCACCCTGCAGGGAAGAGGTCCCTGTGTTGGTTAAGCTGCAAAAAGACATGGCCGACGCCGGATTTTCAGTGATAGGCATGTCCGTCGATCAACAGGGGCCGGCCAATGTGGCAAAATTTGTAGAAAGTAAGGAGATTAACTATCCGGTCCTCCTCGCAGGCGCAAAAACGGCTAGCGATTTCGGCGGGGTCTTTGAAATTCCCGTGGCATTTCTGGTAAACAAAACCGGTAATGTGGTGAAAAAATACAAAGGTTATGTGCATCACACCGTACTTGAAAAAGATATTCGAAGCCTCCTTAACTAACTGACGGAAACCAAATTAGCCTGAGAAAGCTGGTCCATTCGGGGTTGTTGATTGACAGAGAAATCATTTTTCAGTAGTTTGGCGCGTCGGCTGATTTTTTGATCAGCCGATTCTTTTTTTATTGAGGTTGCATTTTTTATGGATATTCGAACACTTCCCGAACAGGAACGTCAGATTTACAACCGTATCCGTTCGAAATATAAGCTGACCTTTGACCGTTTCGAGGTTGGCGAAAAACGCCTTCGTCTCCTGAAAATAGCTGATCTGGAGCAGTTTCTTGAGGGAAAAGACCCCTTTGCCAACGTGTCGGAGTTTCCGTTCTGGATTCGTCTCTGGGATGCTGCGATGGTCCTTGCTTACATTCTTGGCTCACAGCGGGATACCTCCGGTTGCCGACTGCTTGAACTTGGCGCTGGGTTAGGTGCCCCAGGGCTCGCTGCTGCCGCCGCCGGCTACACGGTGACCATTAGTGATTATGAAGATATCATTATGGATTTTCAAAAGGTGAGTGCTGCTGCCTCAGGGTTAAAAGGAGTAGAATTTATTCACCTGGATTGGCTGAATCCACCGAAACTTGAGCAATTCGATGTTTTAGCTGGGGCGGAAATTCTTTTTCGTGACGAGTTTTTCCAACCTCTGTTAAATATCTTTCAAACCCTGTTAAAACCTGATGGCATGATCTTTTTGGCGCACGATGCGACGAGACAGAGTTTGCCGAAGTTTCTCCAGCTTGCTGCTAAAGATTTTGATATTTCCATTAAAAAACAAATGATTAACCGGGATGGAAAAGCCAAAACGATAATTGTCAACCGTCTGCGTCACAAAAAATGAATGGGAATTTTTGCCAGGATTTGAGCATACTGACGGTCCTTTTTGACCTGCGGTTCTCCTTGTGCCAACAATATCATAACACTAGCGACAGCTATGCCCTTTTATCCCGTTAACCTGCGAATAACCGATCGGCTTTGTGTGGTAGTCGGGGGCGGTGATGTGGCGCTGCGCAAGACGAGGGGACTTCTGGAGGCCGATGCGCGGATTCGGCTTATCAGCCCGACAGTTCTGCCAGAATTGCGGATGTTAGCAGAAGAAGGCCAGATTTCCTGGGTAGAGAGGGGATATGTTGAAGGTGACCTGAAGGGGGCCTTCCTGGTGTTTGCCGCAACCAATGACCGTATTGTACAGACCCGGATAAAAATAGAGGCGGAAAAAACTGGGGTGATCCTCAATAGTGCCGACGATCCCAAGGGCAGTGACTTTCATATTCCAGCGCATTTTCGTCGTGGCAAGATGTTGATTGCAATATCGACTGGCGGAGGAAGCCCGGCCTTGGCCAAGAAAATTCGCCAAAAATTGGAAGAGGAAATTGGTCCGGAATACGAGGCGGCGGTAGATCTGCTCTTCTTGTTACGAGAAAGATTGTTAGAGGGTCGTGCTTTTTCAGCTGATCACAGTGAATTATTCCATCGTCTTCTTCATCTGGGGATACTCGACCTCTTGCGGAAGGAGGAATGGTTTGAGTTGCAAATGCTTCTCCTGCGGGAGCTTCCTGAGAATATCGACGCCATTGCCCTAGTTCGGCAGTTTCTTGAAAAGCACGACGGCAAGCGGAGACCGAGTGTCAGCCGCTGACAGAAGATTTTTTGATGAAAGAGATCTCTCGGAAACGACATGCCGGGGAATAGCGAGCTACCGGTAATCAACAGCAGGTCTTGTATGAACTCCTCAGCCTCTCTGGCCCACATCTTTTAAACTGAGATACCTATGGAAGAATTCACCTACCTCCTTTTCCTTACGGTTTTAGGCATCACCTTTCTTGCCGCAGCGGCATATTTTGTTTATTTTATCAGTCAAGACAAAAGGATAAGAAGGATAGCCAGAATGGTCATGGTGACCTCGGGTATTCTTCAAACTCTCTATATCCTTTTGCGCTACTTTCTTGCCGGTCATACCCCGATAACCTCTCAGCATGAAGCGGTGTTTTTTTTCGCCTGGGCGACTACCTGGGCCTATTTGTCTTTCCGGTGGCGATATACCGTTAAGAATTTTGGTACTTTTGTTTCCGTGCTGATTTTTGCCCTTGTCCTCATCTCTTCTTTTTCTGAAAAAAACATAGATCCGCTACTTCCGGCCCTGCAAAGTGCTTGGCTGCCGGTCCATGGCGGGGTGTCGCTGATTGCTTACGGATTTCTATCCCTCGCCTTTTGTGGGGGTCTGATGTATCTGCTACTAGAGAGGGAACTGAAAAGCAAAAAATTCGGGTACTTCTTCCCTCGTTTTCCTTCCCTTGATGCCCTGGATCAACTCAACAATCACTGTTTGACGACTGGTTTTGTGTTTTTAACGATAGGGATAGTCACCGGATCGATCTGGGCTCGACAGGCGTGGGGGACCTATTGGCAATGGGATCCGAAGGAAACCTGGTCACTGATAACCTGGTTTGTGTACCTTGTCCAAATTCATCAGCGTTTTACCGTGGGCTGGCGCGGCAAGAGGGCTGCGGTGATGGCGGTAGTAGGTTTTGCTGCGGTTATATTTACCCTGTGGGGCGTAACATATCTACTAGGTGGGGTGCATAGTTATGCCGGGTGAAAATATCATCTTGCTCGGGGTAAATCATAAAAACACTCCGGTTGAAATTCGAGAACAGATTGCCATGTCCGGCGGTTATGAAGGGCCGCTCCTGGCATTAAAAGGTGTCCCAGGTCTTCGCGAATATTACCTGCTTTCCACCTGTAACCGTGTCGAGTTGCTGTTGGTTGCTGATCCTCTTGAAGACGTCGAAGACCGGGTCATTGATTTTCTCTTCGGTAGCCGTATCAGCAATGAGATCGCACGGAAGTATCTGTATCTATTGCACGGTCAGGATGCCGTTCATCATCTTTTTATGGTCGCTGCCAGTCTTGATTCCATGGTGGTGGGGGAGGCACAGATACTTGGACAATTAAAGGAGGCCTATCGGCATGCCGCTCATTTTGGTTGCACCGGGCCGCTCCTCAATAAAATGCTGCATAAATCATTTTCAGTTGCCAAGAGAGTGCGTACCGAAACAGCAATTGGTTCCTCTGCCGTTTCAATTAGCTATGCGGCGGTGCAGCTTGCCAAAAAGATTTTTGGTAACCTGAAAGATAAAAAGGTGCTCCTTGTAGGTGCCGGGGAGATGGCTGAACTCGCGGCAGAACATTTGGTTGGCCAGGGTGTGGGGGAAGTCGTCGTGGCCAATCGAACCCTGGCTAGAGCGGTTGATTTGGCCAGGCGTTTCAAGGGTCGAGCAGTTTCCATGGAAGAGTTGGTGTCTCAACTGCAATATGTTGATATCATTATTAGTTCGACAGGTGCAACCGAGATCATCCTACATAAGGAGCAAGTGAAATCGGTGATGCGGGCGAGAATGAACAATCCCCTCTTCTTCATCGATATAGCCGTGCCCCGTGACCTTGATCCACGGCTTATCGAAATCGATAATGTATATCTGTACGATATCGATGATCTGAGCAATGTCGTTGAGATTAACAAATCTGAACGTGATAAGGAGGCGGTGAAGGCTGCGAGAATTGTCGAGGAAGAAACACTCAAGTTTCTGAATTGGTATCAGGGGGTATCAGTTTCACCAACCATCCAGGCTCTAAAGAAAAAAATTGATTCCATCGCATTAAGCGAACTGGAGCGGACTTTAGCGAAGATGCCTCAGGTTACTGATGCAGACCGGAAGACTCTTGTTCGGATGATGGAGGCTTTCTCTGCGAAAATTCTCCACGACCCCCTCATGTATCTGAAGAGTGAATCATGTTCCGGACGAGACAATAGTGACCAGAAGGTAACTATCGTTCGTGAACTGTTCGGTTTGACCAGAGAAAATGATGAACGATAACCTCACCGAACTTTTAGAAAATGAATGGTATCTGGTCAGGCATTCCGGTGAGACACCGGAAATTGCCCTGCACTCCGCCATCTATTACCTGATTCGAGCGAAAGACGGCCCTCGGCTGGTGCTCAGTGAGGAACAGATGAACTGGCTTCGGCAAGCAGCAGTAGAGAGATTCTCAGAAATCATTCTCCGCGATCTTCACCATGTCAATAGTGGAACCCCGATATACCGCGGAATCAGTCGATCGATAATCAATTATCGGAGGTTCTGTACTTTCTGTGAGCGGCAAAACATCGATCCCAGCCGCCTGCGTCAGCAAGTGGCGGAGGCCTTGATTGTATTTCTTGTTATCGAGCTTGCCGAAGTCAGTGAGGCAAAGCGTCTATCTATTATTAATTGCACGTACCACGAACTACAGAAGTTTGCGGAGGAGCTGGGAGTGGACCTCAATAGCGGGGTTTCCGATATTGCTGCTTTTTGTCTTTCTAATCAATAATATTTCGATATTTTTCCGCATAGTTCTTCTTTTCATCCACTGCCCAGGCTTTCGTACCGGTCGAATAAGCTGACAGGTTGGCGCCTATCGTACTGATGACCCACCGGCAGTATCCCAAGCCGAGTCTTGGTTGTAGTTGCTCTTTTTGCCACAACCAAGTCTGTATCATCCGGTCGTGGCGGAATTGGCGGTTTTCTTCCCACAAAATAAAGCCCTGGGTGTTACCAATGGGGCGATGTTGAAGAGCTATGGGTGGACGGCGTGCACACAGATTCCCGAGAAATGGTGTTCGGAGACGTCCACACGTTCCGAGTGATCAGGCAGAAAATGTCATCTTCCCACGGTAATTTTACAATTCGTACGTGTTTGTCATGGTATTTGTTTGGTTGTTCTGTTATCACTTGTGGAACAAAAAATAGTCTCTATCCAGCTGCCGAACTCCTCTGTTATATGTTTATGAAAATTATTCGCAATTGTATTGTTTTCCAATTGGTACTTTGTTTTCTCGCTTTTTCCGCAGGGTCGTACGCCGCTTCAACCGAAGCTGGGAAAGTAGACCAAAAGCGAAACCGGTTTATTGGCTATTTGCTCAACAAGCAATTGCCGGCTCTCCACTTTAGCGACAAAGAGGTCAATGACGAATTGGCTAAGGCCGCTTTTCATCTCTATATCAAGCAACTGGATTATCAGAAGCGCTTTCTTCTCAAAAAGGATGTCGAGCAACTGTCTGCTTTTGCCCCGTACATAGATGACAATCTTGCCAATGGTCGCATTACCCTGCCAGACACCGGATATGACATAATTAACGAGAAAATTGATTTGGTGCAGAAGACAGTCGATTCCATGCTCGCTAGCAATACGGTGAAGATCTCCGCTGGAGTTGGGGTCGTGACGGTTGGAAGTTTTGATGTTCAGAAAAAGGAATCCTACGAAACCGATCCTGAGAAGATCGATTTTGCTCAGGATATTAAAGAATTAAGTGATCGTTGGCGAAAGCTGATCAAGGCCCAGGTGATCTCCCAATTTCTTGATCTCGAAGAGGAACAGGCGAAGCCTAAGGACAAAGACAAGGCAGGGAAAAAGAAGAGCGAAGAAGAGCTATGGCAGGAAGCGTTAAATAAAGTCAGCAAACGAAACAAGACCTTTTTCCTCCGGCTTCGTCAGGAAACCCTGCAGGATCATTACGATCGATTCTTCAACTGTGTAGCTCGAGCCTTTGACCCACACACCAACTATATCCCCCCAGCTGGCAAGGAGCAATTTGATATAAGTATGCGCGGGAGCCTTGAAGGTATAGGCGCGCTGCTCCGGGAAGATGATGGCTTTATAAAGGTGGTTCGTATAATTCCCGGCAGTGCCTCGGCGCGGCAGGGTACCCTGAAAGCGGAGGATATCATTCTTCAGGTCGCACAGGAAAAGGAAGAACCGGTGGACATTTCCGACATGCGACTGCGCGATGCTGTTCGGCTCATTCGAGGACCGAAGGGGAAGGCTGTTTCGTTGACGGTAAAAAAGGTCGATGGCAGTACCCAGGTTGTACGAATTGTTCGTGACGTAGTGCAAATAGAAGAAACGTTTGTCAAAAGCACAATTATAGAGTCGCCGGGCGGAGGAAAAACCGGATACATTTTTATTCCGAGTTTCTACCGTGATTTTGAGGGCACTCGCAACGGCTCGAAGGGTCGTAATTCAACTGATGATACCCTAAAGGAGATCGTTTCTCTTAAGAAAGAGAACGTCGACGGTATCGTTTTGGACTTGCGCGACGACGGTGGCGGGGCCTTGGTTGATGCCGTTGATATAGCAGGGCTTTTTATTAAATCAGGCCCAATTGTCCAGGTTAAGAACAGCTTTGGCGACAAGCGGGTGCTGAGCGATACCGACGAAAAAGAGTATTACGATGGACCTTTGGTGGTGTTGGTAAACAAGTTTTCAGCATCGGCTTCGGAGATTGTTGCAGCTGCGCTTCAGGATTATAAGCGAGCGGTTGTTGTTGGTAGCAAGCACACCCACGGCAAGGGAACAGTTCAGACGATTATTGACCTGAACGAGAACATCCCCCTTCTTCACCTCGGAAAGTATGAGGACCTTGGGGTATTGAAGGTGATGATCCAAAAGTTCTACCGGGTTAACGGAAGTTCCACCCAATACAAAGGAGTCGAACCGGACATCTTTTTACCCAATCTTTTCGAGCATATCAAATCAGGAGAGCGATATCTGGATTATTCTTTGCCGTGGGACGCCATCGAGCCAATACATTTTACCCCTTGGAGTGACAAATCCTTTGATTTGGAGCAACTTCGCAAGTTAAGCAAGGAGCGGGGCGAAAAAGATGAGGGACTGAAAACCATAGAGGAAGAGGCTGTCAAGGCCGCCTATCGTGCCGAGCATAGTGTTATGCCAATTGATCTTGCCGATATGCGCAATCAGCGACAGGAATCGCGGCTGGTGCGGGAAAAGATCGGGACCCATTATCGCAAATATCGAGAAGAGCAGGGCGAGGGGGGCGAATTCGACGAGCCTGAAGATGAAAAGGGTGATCCAAAAGAAATCTGGTTGAAAAATGTTAAGGAGGATCCGTACATCCGCGAGGCGGTCAACATAGTCGGCGATATTAGCCATGTGCCGCGGTTGTAAAACGTCTGGGGACCCTCTCTTTACAGCCTTTTTCACTCCTGGATGAGTTTGAAAATATTGTTGAAAAAGAGGGGAAAAGGTGCTAGAGATGTCAATTTGTGAATGGTCATTCATCTATTTTTTCGTTGATAATCGACCATAAACTAAACACTAACTCCTTAATTATAGGTTGTATTTGCATGGATCTTGCTGAAGGTTTTCGGAACCACAAGGAAAAAATCATAGACAAATGGGTAGAGTATACATTGTCAACCTATGGTTCGTCAGGTTTCTTCATCAAGGAGCGTGATAAATTTGCCAATCCAGTCGGTGGAAATATCCGAGAGGCCTTTGGCAGGCTCTTTCCCCTTTTGGTCAAAGGGGCCGATTCGAAAGAATTTTTTGCGCCATTAGAGCAGATAATGAGCATTCGCTCGGTTCAGGATTTTTCGCCGTCACAGGCGGTGGCGCCGCTCAATGCATTGAAGCATATAACCAGAGAGGTCTTTACCGCTGACAAGGAGCGACGTCACCTGGTGCAGGAGCTGTATGATTTTGAATTTGCAATCGATCTTGCCATGCTTGCAGCGTTTGATATTTACATGCAGTGCCGGGAACGTTTGTATAAGGTGCGCATTGCCGAGATCAAGTCAGGGAGCCATATATTAACAGATAGCAGGTGTCCATCAAAGCTGCTGTCTGAAGATAATACAAAAGTTTTAAAATGAGGATAATGGTATTTTAACTGGTTTCCATGCATGAAACAGCCGGCTCTGTTTGATTTGTGTGGATTCCAAAACAGTTCAATTGAAGCGAGGTAAGAAATGAAGTACGCCTTCTCATTCCTGGCAGTCATTGCGTTGGTTCTGATTGCTTGGCTCGGATCTCAGATACCCGGGATGCCCTATCTGTTCGGTGTCGCCCTGCCGTATCTGGCCATAATGATCTTCCTTGGCGGCTGTGTCTACAAGGTGGTGCAGTGGGCGAAATCCCCGGTACCATTTCCGATACAGACTACCTGCGGACAAGGGAAATCATTAGATTTTATCAAGCATGACAGGCTAGAGGCCCCCTTTACGACTGCCGAAGTCGTGGCCAGAATGTTTCTGGAGATAGTGACCTTTCGCTCTCTCTTCAGAAACACCAAGTCGGAGATACATGAAGGACCGCATATTACCTACGAGTCATCCAAATGGCTTTGGGTTTTTGCCCTGATTTTCCATTATTCGTTTCTGTCGATCGTTGTTCGCCATATGCGCCTTTTCCTCGATCCGGTACCGGCCTGGATCGGCTGGTGGGAATTCATTGATGGCATTTTCGAGGTTGGTGCACCTACCTGGTACATGAGCGATGTCGGTCTGGTTGCCGGTTGTCTTCTCCTGTTCAGCAGGCGATTGATTACTCGCCATGTCCGCTACATCTCCCTGATGAATGATTACTTCCCGCTGGTGCTGATATTTGCCGTCGCGGTAACCGGCATTCTCATGAGATTTGTCCTGCGTACCGACATAGACATCGTTAACATCAAACAACTGACCGTTGGTTTGGTGTCACTGTCTCCGACTATTGGTGCTAAAATCGGCTCTATATTCTACATCCATGTTTTCTTGGTGTGCATATTGCTTGCATACTTCCCCTTCAGCAAGCTCATGCATTTCGCCGGTGTGTTTCTTAGCCCAACGAGGAATCTTAAGAATAACAGCCGGGCGGTGCGTCATCTGAATCCCTGGAATCCAAAGATTACCCCTCATTCCTATGCAGGTTATGAGGATGAATTCCGCGAGTTTATGGTGGATGCAGGGATTCCGGTTGAAAAGGAGCTTTCTCCGGCAAAGGATGAAAAATAACGTTATTGACCCAATACTAGCTTAAGAGGAATAGTTACGATGGCAGTTCCAAAATTACAACAATTATCGAAAAGCGTAGTGCAGGGACCATCCTTGGCGACAGGAGCGATACCTACCATGGAGTGGATGGACATCCCGGTAGTCTTTAAATCCGGGAATTACGCCTACCCTGCCAAAAAAGAGAAGGTGGAATATCTTAACAGCCAATCCGGCTTGTCTTTCCCAAATGCCAGGGAGTGGTCTCCTGAGGATGATGATTGGAAATTGCAAGATGGGTGGCAAGATATCATCATCAGAGGACTTAAGGAGAGGCTTGATAAATTCCGTTCTTTGAAAATCTTTATGGATTGCTGTGTCCGGTGTGGTGCATGCGCCGACAAGTGTCACTTCTTTCTTGGAACAGGTGATCCAAAAAATATGCCGGTACTTCGGGCTGAACTCCTGAGATCGGTATATCGCAATGAATTTACTCTAGCCGGCAAAATTTTAGGCAAGATGGCTGGTGCCAGAGAGATGACTGCGGCCGTTTTAAAAGAATGGTTCATGTACTCGTACCAATGCACAGAATGTAGACGGTGCTCGGTTTTTTGCCCATACGGTATAGACACCGCAGAGGTGACCATGATGCTTCGCGAATTATTGCATCTGGTGGGTGTGGGTATTAACTGGATTCTTGAACCGGCCTCAAATTCAAACCGTACCGGTAACCACATGGGGTTGCAACCACATACTTTCAAGGATAACGTTGAGTTCCTTGTTGATGATGTTGAAAACCTGACTGGGATTAGGCCAAATATCTCTTTTAACCGAAAGGGTGCCGAGGTCCTGTTTATCACTCCGTCCGCCGACGTTTTCGCAGAACCGGGTTTATATACAGCGATGGGCTATTTGATCCTATTTGAGGCGATTGGCCTTGATTATACCTGGTCAACCTATGCCTCTGAGGGTGGCAACTTTGGTCTCTTCACAAATAATGAGACCATGAAGAAACTCAATGCCAAGATGTACGCCGAAGCGAAACGTTTAGGGGTGAAATACATCATAGGTGGTGAGTGTGGGCATATGTGGCGTGTCGTGCATCAGTATATGGATACCATGAATGGTCCTGCAGACTTCCTTGAAGTACCAAAATCGCCCATTACTGGTACCGTATTTAGCAATGCCGCATCGTCCAAAATGGTACACATAAGTGAGTTTACTGCTGATCTCATCAAGAATGGCAAATTGAAACTTGACAAAAGCCGCAATAGCCACGTTAAGGCAACATTCCACGATTCATGTAACACCTCCCGAGCAATGGGACTGTTGGATGAGCCTCGTTATATTCTTGATCATGTTGTTGATTGGGTGGAGATGCCGGAAAATACCATTCGAGAGCAGACTTTCTGTTGTGGTTCCGGTACCGGTCTCAATACCGACGAGATTATGGAGCTGAGAATGCGTTCAGGATTGCCGCGAGCCAATGCAGTGAAATATGTTCAGGAAAAGCATGGAGTGAACATGCTGTCTTGTGTCTGCGCGATCGACCGGGCTACGCTGACTTCCCTCATGAACTACTGGAATCCTGGGGTTGGAGTCTGTGGATTGAGTGAGTTGGTTGCCAATGCGCTTGTTCAAGAAGGCGAAACCCGCGGTGAGCTTGATGAAGGCCTCCGTACCATGCTATAGAAAATCCTGAACAGAACATAGGAGTAACGGTAATGTACAATAAAGGAACAATAATACCTGGACTAATCATTTTCGTCCTGTTGATAACCTTCCCGCTCTGGTTCAATGCGTTCTCGAAGGCAAGCACGGTACCTAAAGTAGAGCTGCCGCCTGGGGGGCAAAAGGAATGTGTCGCACCTGCTGCCGAGATGCGTGCCAATCATATGGTGCTCCTCAATGAATGGCGCGATGATGTCCTTCGTGACGGCAATCGCGTTGCGGTAAAAGTTGGTGGCGTGGAATATCGCAAGGGACTGCAGACGGCTTGTATGGCATGTCATACCAATAAGGAGAAGTTTTGTGACACTTGTCATGTTTACACCTCTGTAAAACCCTTCTGCTGGGATTGTCATTTGACCCCGAGTGTGTTGGCGGCAAAGAAGGAGACAAACTAATGGATAAGCAAAGAAGAAAATTTCTGAAAATTGCCGGAGCAACTGCCTTGGCCGGGATCAGTGCCCCGGTTGTGGTCAATTTGACTGGATCGCCAGCTGTAGCCTCGGCAGCCAAGAATCAAGCCTCTGCCCAAGCCGCTGCAGCTGGTGGCCACGGGGATGACACTGCTCCAAAGGGAGTAAAGCTTGGCCTTTTAATCGACATGCGCAAGCTCTATGGACATCCTGAACTGCTTGACAAGGCAACTCAGGCTTGCAACAAAGCGCATAATATTCCGAAGATTGACAATAAGAAAAGTGAGATCAAGTGGATATGGAAAACCCCATTCGCCAACGCTTTCACTGATCAGTCGACCAGCAATGCATCGTATACTACACGTAATAACGATTTCTTAGTTCTCTGTAACCACTGTGCGGAGCCACCATGTGTTCGTGTTTGTCCGACGAAGGCAACCTTTGTCGACAAAAAGACGGGCATCGTGGCAATGGATTTCCATCGCTGTATTGGCTGCCGGTTTTGTATGATGGGTTGTCCTTATGGAGCGAGGAGTTTCAACTGGATGGATCCGCTACCTTTTATCGAAGAGTTGAATCCTGATTTCCCTGCTCGTATGCGCGGTGTTGTTGAAAAATGCAACTTTTGTGGGGAACGTCTGGCACTTGGCAAAGAACCCGCGTGTGTAGAGGCAGTCAAGGAAGCTGGTGCGATAATCTTTGGGGATCTTAATGATCCTAACTCAGAAATTCGCCGTATTCTTGACAAGGAGCATACCATCCAGAGGCAAGCGGCCTATGGAACCAAACCGTCAGTCTTTTACATAGTGTGAGGATGTCATGATCGAAAAAGCGTTAAAAGGAAACCCTGCCTACTGGATGTGGCTGGCATTTTTGAGCGCATTCATTGCGGTGGGAGGAATTTGTTATCTCAGACAATTTCTCTTTGGTATGCATTTGACAGGTATGGGCCGTGACTTGTCATGGGGCTTGTACATTTCCCAGTTTACTTTTCTTGTTGGTGTTGCGGCGGGAGGGTTGATGTTGGTTCTCCCCTACTATATTCACAACTACAAAGCGTTCGGCAGGATGACCATACTTGGCGAATTCCTGGCGATTTCCTCCATCGTCATGTGCCTTATGTTCATCATGGCTGATATTGGACAGCCCCTGCGTGGGCTGAATATGATCTTTCATCCAACCCCGAACTCCATGCTCTTTTGGGACATGGTGGTTTTGCTCGGATATCTTGGGCTAAATGTCATCTGCGGTTGGGTCATCCTAACGGCTGAACGTAAGCAGGTGAAACCGCCGAAGTGGGTATACATCTTTGTGTATATTTCAATTCCATTTGCTGTTTCAATCCACACAGTTACCGCCATGCTCTACTGCGGTCTGCCTGGTCGTCATTTTTGGCTGTCGGCAATTACCGCGCCAAGGTTTCTTGCATCAGCCTTTGCCGCAGGGCCAGCTCTGATTGTTATTGCCTGTCTCATCATGAAACGGATTGCTCATTTTGATGTTGGCAAGGAAGCTATCAACAAATTGACGACGATCATTATGTATGCGGCTCTCATTAACGCATTCTTTGTATGTCTTGAATTCTTTGTTGGTTATTACTCAAACATCCCTGGCCATAAGCATGCCCTTGAGTATCTCTTTTTTGGTCTTGAGCATCATGGCCACGTGTACAATAATCTAGTGCCTTTCATGTGGACTTCGGTGGTTTTTTGCTTTGGTGGTCTTGGTCTGTTTGCCTACATGAAGATTGCCAACTGGTCCACTGATTTCTTCATAGGGATTGGCTGTGCCTTGATCTTCATCGCCCTGTGGCTTGATAAGGGTCTAGGGTTCGTCATGGGTGGATTAGCAGTCAATCCGCTAGATGAGGTTGTGGAATATATTCCCACTGCCAATGAGATAGGAATTACCCTGGGAATCTGGGCTACAGGGTTTCTTTTGGTAACAGTTCTCTATAAAATCGCCGTAAAGGTTGAACACGAAGTAGAAGGGTAGTTTTCTTCGCCATTTTATAAATGGCTTACAGGGCCTCCGACTTGTCGGAGGCCTTTTTTTTTGTTAAAGATTATGGATCGAGAACTTAGTTGTAGAAAGCTGCTTGTAGAAGCCCCTGCGTTCTTAACAAGCAGATCGGCTTTATTAGAAGTTTTTGCCGGTTGATACCTCTTCAAGGAGATATTCACCAACTCTTCAATATATAGGTGCAAGGGCTTAACTTGGCAGAAAAACGTATACTTATAATTTACTATTCATACACCCAGCAAACCAAGATACTGCTCAAGAAATTCATCGCGGGCTTGGAAAGTACCGGTGTGACGGTAAGCCAAGAAAGGCTGGAACCTGTAAATCCCTATGAATTTCCTTTTAGATCCAACATAAGGCTCGCAATCGCCATGGTAACGACCTTCTTCCTGAAAAGAATGCCCATCAGACCTGTAACCAAAGAATGCTTTGGAAATTGGGACTGCATTATTCTGGCTGGTCCGACCTGGTCGTATCATCCTTGCGGGCCTATGCTTGATTTTCTTGATCGCTATGGGCAAGAAGTCTGCCAGGGAAAAAGAGTTGTACCCTTCATATCCTGCAGATCATACTGGCAGTTGCACTTTTGGAATGTTCAGAGGCGTCTTAAGGCCTGTGGAGCTAAGGTTGCTGAACCGATTGTCTTCATGCACCCGGGGAAAGAACCTTGGCGATTTATTGGATTGCTTCTTCAGCTCAGAGGTAAGGTTGTTGGGCGGGAGAATTCATGGTTTAGAAGGCACTATTCAGGATATGGTCATAGCAAGCAGCAGGGGCTTGAAGCCATGGCAAAGGGTAAGGATTTGGGGGAAAAGCTAATCGGTGGTTGGCTTGGCTAGAATGATCATCATGGCCACTGTCCTTCCAGATACAGAGTGTAAATGGTTTGAATTTCCTCAAAGAAAAATAAATAGCCAAGAGCGGCAACTGAAAGGAATGGCCCAAAAGGAATACGGGTTTGCCCACCTTTTTTTTGTACGGTCATGGCAAGAATACCGATAATTGAACCGGTTAACGAACTGAATAAAATAACGAATGGTAGGGATTGCCAGCCGAGCCAAGCCCCAATCATGGCAAGCAGTTTGATATCGCCACCGCCCATTCCATCGATTTTTCTGAGAATTGCATACAATAGGGCTATTGCATACAATACTCCACCACCCAAAAGAAGGCCGATAAGGGAATCTTGCCAGGTGACTGTGTTACTCACCAGAGAAAAGGCAAAACCGACAACTATGCCGGGCAAGCTGATTATATCGGGAATAATTTGCAACCTGATATCGATGAAGATTATGACCAGTAGGGAAGCGGCAAAAAGAAAATAGCCAAGAGTGGCAACAGAGAAATGAAATTTTGCCACGAGGGCTGTTGCTATTACCGCCATCAAGAGTTCCACCAGCGGATACTGCCAAGATATTGGCGCCTTACAATGGCCACATCGCCCGCGTAACACAAGATAGCTGAAAATTGGTATGTTTTCATACCAATGCAGAGGAGAGCTGCAGCGAGGACAATGCGATGCCGGGAATACAATAGACTGTTCCGGATCTGGAAGTCGCAGGATGACAACGTTGAGAAAACTACCGATAACAGCGCCAAAGAGGGCTGAAATAATAAGGATGGGACTTTCGGCGATCATGGTGACGTGTTTGAAGGCTAAAAATTGAAATAACAGATTAAAATTCAGTCAATTGTATAGGTGTTTATGTCACAATACCAGGAAAAAGCAATTGTTGCTAAAGTTGAACAGTTTGCCAATAAAAACTTCCGGCTCACCCTTGATTGTCCGCAGATATCCGGCTGCGCCACACCTGGCCAATTTGTCATGATCAAGGCAGGAAAGGGCAATGATCCACTGCTTCGCCGACCCTTTTCTATACATCAGACTACCGGTGAGGGAAGATTACAAGTTTTCTTCAAGGTGGTGGGGAGGGGAACCGAGCTTTTATCTCAGGTACGAGTTCATCAAGAGATATCCGTCCTGGGCCCCTTGGGCAGAGGATTTCGCATTAACAAATTGGCCCCGGCGGTTATCATCGGCGGGGGCCTGGGGATTGCTCCCTTGCTCTTTTTAGCGAAAGAATATTGCCGGGTAAAGAAAAACTGCTGTGAAGATTTGATCCTGCTCGGGGCACGGGAAAAAATGGAAATAGAACCGATATTAGGAGATTTTCAGCAGATTGGGATAAAGATTTTCACCGCAACCGATGATGGAACTCTTGGACATCACGGATTTGTCACTCAGATCATGCAATCTGCAGTTTTGCCTGCCGGGTGTACGGTCTATGCATGTGGGCCTGAGCCGATGCTGGCGGGGGTGAGCAAGATTGCCAGATCGTTAAAACTCCCCTGTCAGGTTTCCGTGGAAAGCGTCATGGCGTGTGGAATGGGGGCATGTCTAGGCTGTACTCGTGTTGCAAAAGATGGAACCTATACCCATGTCTGCCTGAACGGCCCAGTATATGACGCGGAGGAATTACAATGGAATATATGATTCCACAAGATGATACCCTTCCTGATTTGCGTGTCAATATTGGGTCGCTTGAAATTGCCAATCCGGTGATGACCGCTTCGGGGACCTTCGGCTATGCCAGGGAGTTCGAGGGCTTGATGAATTTACAGCGTCTCGGGGCAGTGATCGTTAAGGGGATATCCCTGCATCCCCGCAATGGCAATCCGCCGCCGAGAATTGTCGAGACCTCCTGCGGGATGCTCAATGCTATCGGTCTGCAAAATGTCGGGGTTGCCCGATTTATCAGCGAAAAGATGAAATATCTTGCGGGACTGAATGTGCCGGTGATTGTCAATATCCTTGGAGATTCCCTTACTGAGTACGAAGAAATTACCAGTCGGCTGGTGGGTGTCCCTGGGGTTGCCGGGATTGAGGTGAATATTTCCTGCCCGAATGTTAAGAAAGGCGGTGTAGCCTTTGGTACCGATCCGGCCATGGCCGCAGCGGTCACCGCGGCAGTGAAGAGCAAGGCCGATGTGCCGGTAATGGTCAAGCTTTCGCCAAATGTTTCTGATATTACTGTCATTGCAAAGGCGGTTGCGGATGCGGGGGCTGATGCCATCTCCTTGATCAATACCCTGATTGGCATGGCCATTGATGTATCGACGCGCCGTCCGGCATTGGCTAATATAATCGGAGGATTATCCGGTCCGGCAATCAAGCCGGTGGCTTTGCGGATGGTGTATCAGGTCGCCAAGGTAGTGTCTGTGCCGGTCATCGGTATTGGCGGTATTGAGACTGCGGAGGATGCCTTGGAATTCATGCTTGCCGGAGCCACTGCAGTGCAGATTGGCACCGCCAATTTTGTCAACCCAAGGGCCAGTGAGGATGTCGTTGAAGGGATCTACGCATATGCCAAAGCTGAAAAACTACCTTCTATCAGGTCGATCATTGGCGGATTGCGGGTCGATTGACCAGTCCGATATCCCCTGGGAAACCGCTACGGGCTTAAAAATCTAGTCGATTACTCCAATCGATCAACTATTCAGTCGTGAGAATTATATGATAGAAATCCGACCCATTGGCAAGGTTGACGCTTCCCTGGAAGTGCCCGGCTCAAAAAGCCTCACCCAGAGAGCCCTTATCGCTGCCGCCTTGGCAGACGGAGAGAGCAGGCTCATTGGCCCCTTAGAAAGTGATGACACTGCGTATTCCTCCCAGGCCTTGCAGCAGCTGGGGGCTGAAATCAAGACGGGTACTGATTGGCGGGTGGTCGGCAATGGTGGGGTGATACAACCTTCAAAGGAGCCGATTTATTTAGGAAATAATGGGACAGCCACTCGTTTTCTTACCTCGGTGGCATCTCTTGGCTCTACTCAATATACCATTGATGGTGACAGCCGAATGCACCAAAGACCTATCGGACCATTAATTTCGGCACTGCAAGGTTGGGGAGTCGACATCTCATCGGTGCGAGGCACCGGTTGTCCACCGCTGTTCATCAATGGTCACGGATTGAAAGGTGGAAAAACCATCCTGCCCGAAGGTAAAAGCAGCCAATATTTGTCTTCTCTGTTGCTGGTTGCCCCATATGCCAAAAAACCAGCGGTTCTTGAGGTAGAGGGGAAGATTTACTCCAAACCGTACATTACAATGACCCTGGCGGTAATGGCGGATTTTGGTATTCGGGTTGAATGTGCCCGCGATTTCAGCTCATTTTCCGTGCCTCAGGGTTGTTACAAGGCACGGGAGTACAGAATTGAAGGGGATGCCTCCAATGCCTCGTATTTCTGGGCGGCGGCGGCAATAACCGGCGGCCGGGTGACTGTTACCAATGTTCCCGTACCGTCGTTGCAGGGCGACGCATTATTGGCGCCATTGCTCGGCCGTATGGGCTGCGAGATTGTTAAAACCGGCGATGCCATAACTCTTCAGGGTGCAGAGCGGCTTGAAGGAATTACCGTGGATATGGGGGATATGCCGGATGTCGCTCCGACACTGGCGGTTGTCGCAGCCTTTGCCCATGGGACGACAGTGCTCAACAATATTGCCCACCTGCGTATTAAGGAATGTGACCGCCTTGCGGCGGTGGTTACTGAACTTACCAAACTCGGAGTGAATGTTGAGGAACGGGAGTCGTCGATGATTATTCATGGTGATGGTGGACGGAATTTGCGAGGCGCCGAGATCCACACCTATTCCGACCACCGAATGGCGATGTGTTTTGCAGTCGCCGGACTTCGTATACCAGGAGTGAAAATTACCGGCGAGGATTGCGTTGGCAAATCTTTCCCGGACTTTTGGCAGCGGTTCGCACTGTTGGCTGGTAAATAGCAGTAGGCATAAACCTTTTCATAGAAACATTAACCGGTTATCAGGTGCTGAACGCCTATAACCGGTTTTTTCTGCAAGCGATTGTCGATAGAATAGAATGGCAGGGGAGATAGTGCCTGGAGTGGCTACTCGTCTATTTTTGCCTGTCGATCTTGACAACGGCCTCTTGCACCAAACGCTGAACCACCGTGTCGAGAGTGACGAGCTGTGAGGCATGGCCAGACATTCCCAGCAGGGCCTGAGCCTTCCTGCCCGTCTCCATCTTTGTTTCCACATAGCTGGTGGAAACCTGCTCGGAGGTGGAGGCATCGATTATTTTGTAGCGAAGACCGACCAGCCATACCGCGGCACGCTCGCTTGCTCGTGCAGAAGAGATGGCTGTGTCGCCGATGGCCCCGGCCTTGCCGCCTACAACAGTGCCAAAGATTGAACCTACGGCATTTCCATCAAAGCCCTGGCCGGCTTCAGCAACTTCCTCGGCCTTGAGGATATCAAACTTGATAAACCACTTTGTCGAGGCGAACTTTCCTTTCTTAAACTTCTTGAGAGCATCGGGTGAGCCCATATTGACAGCCAGTTCGATCTCCTTGAGCATCGGCCCTAAATCGGATCGCTCCAGCACTTTGAAATTGGCATTACTCAGCTCAATTTCGGCAAAATCGGCAATGTTGTTCGGCGTTACTTTTTGGGTGAAGGTTGCACTGCTGCTCTTAATGCTTCCCGGCAAGACTATAACGGTTGGGCCTTTCTTCCCGGCGTTTGCGTATTCCACCGGTCGGTACATGTTGTCGTCAGCAACCTGGTTGGCCCGTTGCGATGCTGCCCCCCCGGCTCCGGTACTGGTTGGAACACAACCGGAAAGAAAGACGGCAGAGTTGAGAAGGGTGAGGGAGATAAGAACGAAATAGAGATTTTTCATATACCTTTCCTCCTGAATATTTAAACAAATACAAACATATATTAAGTTTCTTTTTTGTTTTACTGCAAAATCCTCAAAAATTTGAGTGTTTCACCAATCCATGTGTTCCTGTTGGTAAGAGATGTTTATGTAAGGTCTAGTCCTCGCTGTGGGAATTAATTTTTCATTCCGCCGGATCGACCATCACCCAGCTCGCTATGCATCCGGTCGACCTTTTCACGGAGATCCTTATCCTGAATCAGTTTATTGACACGCTCCGGAGAGGCAGTGGCAAGTGAAGCCGGTGGACTATTTTGGATCGCCCGCTGTATCGATCCAGGTTGCGTACCGGAATCAATGGCAATTCGTACTACATTGCCATGCTGAGAAACCAGCTTCAGTTCCGGGCCATTCAACTTGGCATTTAAGGGCTTCAGGATAGTGGAGTTGACGACCTGAGCAAAGGCCTTGCTGCTGGTTGTACATTCCACTTCAAACTGGCTCAGGCCGTTTGACTCAAAATTGATTAACTCGGCATTGAGGATGTTGCGAAGGCCGACAAATTCATCTTTGAAGAGCATGGCGGTATCGTAGTCGGGTAGACCGGTAAGCTGAATCTGGTACCTTTGGGATGGTTTCAGCAATTGGGATTCGAAAAAGTCTTTCGAAAACTCCTCGCCAATGAGTTTGCCGATGTCTTCCAATGCCTGATCTTCATCCGCCCAGGCCTTGTTCTTGGGGACTTTGTTGTTAAAATAGATCTCCTCTCCGGTATGGTTGTTGAGGCATTTAACGGTCCAGGAGGTCAGAACATGCTTGGTGACTTGAATGCCGGAGGCCTTCAAGGTAATTGATGTTTGCTTGAATTTTGCCTCACCGATGACCGAGAAGTCGGCCACCCGGCGGTTGGTCTTCGTCGCACCGGCGTCCTGATTGAGCAGTTGGGTATATGCCTCGGACCAGACCCGATAGCCGAAATTAACAAAATGTTCTTTGAGAATGTTTTCGGCGATTGCGGAATTTTCGGGGATATCGTCGGAGCTTCTTTTCGCGTCGCGAACGATGACGGCAACCGAGATTGTTGGGTTGCCGTGTTCCTTGATGAGGCTCAGTTTTCGCTCCTTGGAAAGGCTCTGCAGGGCTGTTTTTACTTCACTGATATACACTTCAGCCTTGATCTGCATGTGCATCAGACCATCTTCGCCAAGTCTGGGTTCCGATTGTTCGTGGATCTGCTTGATCAATCCTTTGGTTTTTGAAAGGACCCTGTCTTCAATAAGAAGGTAGTTTTCCACCAGGGTATTGCTTTCCACGTAGACACCGACGGCTTTCTCCACTGCCTGGCGCTGGGCATCCCGACGCAGGTCGTCAGCCATCAGACCCTTGTCTTTTTTATACATCTCGGCATTCGGGTCGGCCAGTCCCTCGGCGGTGACAATGAGGGTATCCGCTTTTTCAATAGCACTTCCCGGAGTGGGGGTGAAGGTCAGCGCCACTGCAAGGAGCAGAAAAAGCGCATGGAACATGCGGTGAGCGAAAAAGCAGGTTCTGGTATTCATCTGATCAAATTTCTCCCTTATCTATTACAGTAGTCTTTGAAGAGCTGATAGGTAATCTCCCGTGATTGTTTCTTAACGAGTTTTTGGATGGTAGCGAGAACGTCGGCGTCGGAGAAGGTTGTTTCACTGATTTCGGCGGTTGATATCTGGGTGCCGTTGCGATCAACAAGTGAGAGGGTAATAGTTACGAAGACCTCGTCAATATTGACAACCTTATTGATTTGGCTATGGGTGGCAATGATCCCCTTCAGCATGAAATCGGCACTGAGCCGGTCGGCCGCAGACACAGCAGCGGCGATATTGTTATTAAGGACCGCTTCCTGTTCCACCCTGGCGATTTGGGCGTTGATTTCGGCAGTTGTATAGGTTTTCAGGCCGAGCTGTTGGAAGCCGCTGTTGAGGGTATCAACAAGGTTGCCGTATATCGACTTGTTGGTGCTGCCCCGCCTGCCCCAGTCGGGGGTGTCCGGGGTCATGAACGATCCGTAAAACCCATCGATGCCGGTGCGCTGGTCGCGATGGGTCTCGCCGATCATCGTGGCAATCTTTCCAGATTTCAGGGACTTTGGGCAACGCAAGGAGGCAAGAGAATGTCCTGGTCGGGGCATTTCGCTGATGGCATCTTTTTGCTCTTCTTCGGAAAAAGAAAAGGAAAAAGCGGCACATGGGGCAAGAACTACAATCAAAACGCCAAGGAGAAAAAGCCTCAGTTTGCAATGCATAATGGCATTCCTCCTTACCTCGGAATGAATGTACATTGAGTAGGATTGCCGGACGGCAGATAGTGCCAAAAACCTCCCTCGACCGTGAGCAAGCATTGATACGGTTGGCAGCCAGGGGCAGGTTTCTACCAGCTTATATTGTCTTAAGTTTAGCCATTGAGAAGAAAATTTCAATTTTTTCTTTGGTTGAAGAGAATAACAGAGCAGGCCAAGCGGGTGATTTCATCGGCGGGAAAGGGTAATCGGAGCGCCGGTGCCTATGTGCAATTTTTGCGCGGCGTTGCCGTGATTCGCTGCTATCTCCAGGTGATCGTGGCTGTCAAAAAGAGCCAAGAACGTCCCTTTGGCAAAATCGGAATATGTTGTCGCCAAAGGAACACTCAGGTCTGTGGTGATATAAATGGCAATATCGCAGCCTTTGGAGAACTCTTCCACATCCTGCCTTTTGATATTGGTGCACAGGTTGCCGAAGGTATCGACATGAATGATTTCACCGAGCAGGGTCTTGCCTTCGCGTCTACAGGATGATTTCTCAAGAAATAGGCAGTCTCTCGGGTCGATTTTTTCTCCAATCCGGCAAATATCGAGACCTGCGGCGAGCTGCCCGGCCACTGGGGCCATGATATCCCGGCCTTGAAAGGTTGAACTGCAGGTCTTATGAAAAAGTTGAGAAGGGTTGATCCGGTAGACTGTCAGTGTATTGGCATGCTCGAAAACCGGGGTGAAAACACCATTATCCGGTCCGACAAAGTAGTGAGAATCGGCGGCAACAGCGAGAATCGCACGGCTGGTACCAACTCCGGGGTCGACAATCACCAGGTGAATCGTATGGGACGGAAAATAGCTATAGGTTCGGGCAAGCAGATGCGATGCGGTTGTTACAGACTGAGGGGGGATGAGGTGGGAGATATCGACAAGGCGAGCGGTTGGGGCATGTCGCAAGATTACACCCTTGATGACCGCAGCATATTCATCCTGCATGCCGAAATCGGTGAGCAGGGTGACAATGGGTGGATGGTTGATATTGCTCATAAATACTCCAAAAAATTGGCAAGGCCAAGGGGTGGGAACAAACTGGACCTTCTGCTGTTGATGGAATGGGGCAAGACAGAGCTATTGAGTACTTTGGGGAGGTTTTTCCACCAGGAAATAGAGACTGCCCTTTTCTTTCAGGTGATTGGCGGCAAACTCGGCAGCTTCCCCATGCCCTAGAAAGATGTCAACTCGACCGGTTCCTTTGATGGCTGCACCGGAATCCTGGGGGAAAACAAATCTTGTTATGGCGAGCCACTCTTTAACCCTTCCGTCTGCTCCTTCCTTTGGTATCCGCGACACCAGGTAACCAAAAGAACCGCATGGCAGGGCCGTATCATCGACGGCGATAGAGCGGCCAGGGCTGAGTTCAATTCCATAGCTTCCTTTGGGGCCACGCTCGTTTCCCCAGGAAAAGAAAACAAAGCGGGGGTTGTGATGCAGGATGCGTTGCTGCTGTTCCGGGTGCGAAAGCAAATAGGCTCGTATTACCGGAATAGTGATCTCATCCAGCGGGATTCGTTTCTCATCAACCAGCAGCTTGCCAATGCTTTTATATTCAAGGCCGTTTGTCCCCGCAAAGCGGACGGTACGAACCGAAGAGTCGGGAAAGCGTATCCTTCCCGAGCCCTGGATATGCAGGAGGAAGGCGTCGACGGGGTCTTTCAGGAAGGCGAGTTCATAGCCACTTAGTAATCCAGGGTTGGTTTCGATCTCCCGACGGCTCCAATATGCGGTACTTGGCTCGTTTTGGTTCAAGCGGCCGGCATGCTTTTCGCCCTTTTTTTCAGAGTTATTAACCAGCGAAGGCGGGAGCGTATAAATCGGTGTGAGAAAAGGCGGCTGTTTTGTCAGGTTTCCTTCAAAAACCGGTTCGTAATAGCCGGTTACCAGCATTTGCCGGCGCCCCTGCCCCTTCCGGCCGCCTACTTGGTACACGAGATAGTTGTCCGCGAGAAAACGTCTCAGTTCTTTTTCTGAAGGGTCTTCTTCAAGCTTCTTTAAAAAATTGTCAGTGGAATGAAGGAGCCAGGCAATGCTGTAGGAATCGGTGCCAAATGAGACAATCCTCTCCGGATCCTGTTTTTGCAGGTACGAGAGGTGACGGCGTGTACAGTCTATCAGTGAGCTTCGATCCATATCATCGACAAAGGAGGGAAAATCCTTCGGATGAAGACCATGGAGTGGCTGGTAGGGCTCGTTGCTGAGATACAGGTAGGCGAGAACACACAAAGAGATGACAAGCAGCGCGAGGAGGATGACAAGGCCAGGGTGTATCCTTTGGGCCATAGCTCAAGCACCCTCAGTTTTTCAGCGACTCGGCCATCTCAGCGACGGCCATGGCGTATTTGCTGCTGTGGTTGTATTCGTTGATTGCGTGCATGTTTGGATATCCCGCAATATAGCGCATTCCGCTTCCATCCTGCGGTGCTAGTTCAAGACCCACGATGGAAAGCGGCATGTCTCCTGGCGATTGGGGAAGTGATACGTCTTGTATCTTTGCCAGCCGGCGCCAATCAACTCGTCCTTTTCTTCCCTCGGTATATGCCTGGATGAGCATGTCGGAACGCAATTCACGGCCTAATTCGGCATAAAGGGGGGTGTGGAATATCCATCCGAATTCTTTAAGATAATGAGCAATAGAAGCAAAGATGTCGGGGAGTGAATTGACAATGTCGGGGCGCTGATCACCATCGAAATCGACGGCGTACGTGTTGAAACTGGATGGCATGAATTGTGCCTGGCCAAAGGCACCGGCATAGGAGCCTTTGATGCTCCAAGGGTCAAAACCGTTGTCTCGGCAAAGAATGAGAAAGTTGATCAGTTCTTTGCGATAAAAAGCAGATCTACGCGGGTATGCGGCAAAGAGGGTGTTGAGAGTTTGGAAGAGACTAAAATTGCCTTGACTGGTGCCAAACCTCGATTCAATCGACCAAATGGCCACGATGGCTTCCCTGTCAACTTGATATCGCTCCTCGATGCGATCAAAGAGGCGCTGGTGTATAGCCAGGTTCTGCTTGCCTATGGCAATGGTCATGGGTGAAATGAAAAGGGAACGGTATTGATGATAGGGCTTGGCCTCTCCCTGGCGATCCATAAGCTGCAGAACCTTCCGATCGATATGGAGCTTGGCAAAGAGCTGTTGCAGCTGGGGTTCTGGGAAATGGTATTGCTCTTGTAGCTCTCGGAAGAGGTCAAGATATTGGGGGTTGGTAATATCGATCGGCTGATTCTCGGTAACCAGATCGGCAGCCTGCTGATCAGATTGTGCAGCTGAAATGGTATTTGGAAACGAGATCCCGAGGAGAAAACACACCAGGAGGCCCGCCAGTGCATACATGAGGTGCTGACCGGCAAAAAGGGCTGTTTCAGCCAGGAAGATAAAGTTGAGTTGAACAGCTGGTCTGTTCAAACGAAACTTATGCCCTTGCGGTATAAAGCTGAGTTGAACAGCTGCTCTGTTCAAACGAAACTTATGCCCTTGCGGTATAAAGTAGCGATTGCTCATTGTCGGGAATAAAAAGAATGAAACGATTTGAGAAACTGGTCGAGCAGGTCTTTGGGCAGTATGTTGATTCCAGCTGCTGCTGAGCGGCCGCCGCCGGTCGGATAGAGTTTGCATAAGGTGTCCGCATGGTGTGGGTCCGCAAGTGGGGCTCGCACACTGATTCGCAGAGTTCCGTCGGGATTGTCTGTGATAATGGCATGGGCGGCGGCCGGCAATTCTCGCGCTTTTCGATTGGAAAAGACGCCCACGGCGCGACGAGCCCAAGATGCATTCGGCAGATGGTATACTCTGTTGATGCCTATTGTGGTCAATTCTTCCTGTTGCATGGCCAGGGCAATATCGGTCTGGTATGCAACTCGCAAGGTGTTCACCTGTTGAGTATTGGCAAGGTAGTCAAAGGGGTCTGTGTATGGCCGGATTGCTTCATAAAGCTCTTGGGGATGGAAGTGGAGATCTTCCAGGGTGGATCCGTAACCATTATAATTGAACAGTTCACCCAGTTCACGCAATTGCTCAGTCTGTTGGTCACTGAGGCGAAAAGATTTTGCTAAATTTAACGCCTGGTCAAGGAGGTTGTCGCCAAAGGCGCCACATATTGCCCATAGACCATGTTGGTGATGGAAGACCTTGTCGACGACGAGAGAGGTGCATGTCGCTGGGCTGGGATCGATGTGGGTGTGTAAGCCCGGACCGCTGATCGGATCACCGGCGTAATGATGGTCGAAGTAGGTGACCTCGTTGCCGCCGTGGAGAATTTTTAGCAATGACAAACGGTTACTGTCGAGAGAGATGTCGAAGACGGTGAGGACACACCCACACAAATTCTCAAGCTGCGCCAGCAGGCAAATATCTCTTTTCACGCCGGTTATCAGCTGAGCCTCAGGGAATGGGGTGCTCAAGCGAAACTGATGGAGAGAAAAAATCCCATCAGCATCGCCGTTGAAGATATCATAGTGCATGAACCGGAGGTCTCCTCTTCCACCACCACTTCCCGCTTTCAAAACCTGTCAAGTGCCGGGTCAGAGGCTAGGAATACATTAAAGACCAACTCCCAGAGGGGTGCCAATATTTGCTAAATTGAACAGCATGACAAAGGCCGTATCCGTGGGTGTATATTGCGTTTCAAAAGTGACCGACCAGCAGGGGGCCTGATAGGTGAGGGAGCCGTTAGCTTTAATAGTCTCGTCCTGAGAGAAGGAATGTTGCACCTCCGCCCCGGCAATCCAGCTGCTTATAATCGGTGCACGGAAAATTGCGTTCAGCTGTTCAATGTCGCTGGTCATTGTTGAGGTTTTTTCTTTGTAACTGTAATCAAGGCCAAAAATATCTCCACGACTATTTCTATAGCTGCCACCGAGGGTGTGGGTGGTGAAATCGTCTTCATAGACGTCATACGCTGTTTTGTAAGAAATTCTTGCATGATTGACCGGTGCCCAGCCAAGTTTTGCGGTAATAGGCAAAAATGGTTCCTCTGATGGATTCTGGCGCAGATCATAGGACTGCTCAACGCGGAGAGAAGCATAATCCCATACCGTGTTTTTGATGGAATTTTTGGCTGCCAGCGAGTTGAAGAAGTTGTCCATGCCGTAGGTGAAGGCATTTTTGACATCAACCTGGTCTACTGAGTCAAACTGTGGAAAACGCGTTTGATCAACACCCGGTATCCGGCCGTATTTGACGAAGGGTCGAATTTGGTGATTAAAACCATCCATTGCACCCTCACCGGTTGCGAAATCGCGTTCGAGGGTGGTGGCTACCTCTACCTTATATTCGGGTAAGAACCTGTTTTGGGTATCATCCTCGTCCCATTCAGCATCGCCGTATGTTTCGACGTAATAAAGGGTGTCGCGCAGGGAAAATTCCGCCAGGGTCTCCAGATATGGACTGATGGGGATGGGGGCGGATATGGACGGATGGAGATCGAGCCGGTGCCCGCCTACACCATCCTCACGCCAGTAATTGACATAGGTAGAATTCCAATCAAAAGAAAAATTGGTGTCCCAAACCGGTAATGCCCCGGAAAAAGCAACGCTTGGCAATTTCCAAAGGGGAGTGTCGGTATCGCTGGCATTGGTGTTGGCGTGATTGATTGCCAGGAGATTTGTTTCAAGGGACATGCCCTTGTAACTCCGAAGAGTTTTAAATGAATTCTGGCGTTGCGTTTCGGTCTGGTTCTGGAAGCTGCGGCCAAAGGTTTCGAGATAGTTATCGTAGGTCTTTTTATAACCGGTAACGCCTGTGTTGAATTCTGTCAGATAATCTTGGTCGGAGACGATATCCAAATCAAGACGGGATTGCCAGCCATCGCCAAAAACATGGTTGGCTTTACCGCGGATCCAGTATCTGTCGCTATTATCGTGGGATGCGCCGGTATCATGATAATATTCTGTTTCGGAAAAGTCAGAAAGGCTGTCTTTGAGAAAGCTGGCTGTGAACATGCCTTTATCGGTGGTACTGGCGACGTAGCGAAACTCCGCCCCCGGCATAAAGCCGCGGTTGGAATAGTATTCGGGAAAGAATGTCATGTCGGCCGAGTCGGAAATGTCGAGAAAAAATGGCAGATTGAGACCGAGCCCGTTGATGCTTGAAGAGGAAATATAGGGGTAAAGCAGGCCGCTTTGGCGGGTATTCTTTGCCGGCAAGATCAGGTAGGGGGAGTATAAGATCGGTACGTCCTTGATGTTGAAGCGGGCATGCTTCATAATTGCATAGCCACCCTGGGTGATCTCTGTGCTGGCGCTGGCAAAGCTCCAGGGGGGAGTCTCACCCTTCTCCAGTTTACAGGTTATTACCCAGCCGTCGTCGATCCGGTAGGTGTCGTACCCCGTTTTTTCAATGGTTTTTCCTTCCAGATGCAGAGACAGTTCGTTGCGCAGAATGGTGGCGTCCGTGAACTTTCCGGTTTCTTGCGCGAGGTTGAGAGAGACCTCTTTGGCAAAGAGCTGCTCGTCCTTGGTGATTATTCGAACATTGCCCTTGGCCTTTATCGATTCAAGATCTACGTCATAGACTATCCAGTCAGCCTTAATGGTAACCGTCGTTTTGAATTCCGGGACATTGCTTTTTTCGACCTGACCGGCAGTAGCTTCCGGTGGTTTGACCTCCTCTTCCAGAAGTTCCGCCCAAGCGGTGGTATTTAAGGCCTTTTTCGGCTTTGCGACGACTTTTTCATTCTTTTCGAGGACGACATTACCCTGGGCGACTATGCTGTTCGGATTTTCATAACGGGTGACCTTGTCTGCGGCAATATTCCACTTTTCCGTAGTAACCTTCTCGCCATAAACATCTTGAGGTGCAACGTTTATCAGTTGGAGAGAGAGCAGGAAAAAAACTAAACGCAGACCAGAAAACCGGGGTGGGCGGAGGGACACGATAGACTCCTTTGGAGAAAGATGTGTTGCGTTTGACGTAACTTTTCGGCTTACCGAAGAGAATTGCAACATAGCAGATCCTTATGGAAATTCACCGCTGCACCAAAGCCTGACGATAAACGAAAAGCCTGATGCCGATCGGAGAGATTATACTAGACCAATTGGCGAAATGTACGGTTCTCAGCCGGCACTGTCAAGGTTAAAGTCAAGGATCAACCAGTTGGCAGCATCAAACATCTTTCCCATATAATTAGAGAAAAGCGAAGAAAGCTATGCAGGTGCGGGCAACGGCATGTTTTGTAACCAAATAGTATTTGTGTTTCGCTGCAATAGACAGTACTAGTGTCACGGGGGAAGAACATTGCCTCCCGAGGTGAATGAATTAGCCCTGTGCGGATTGTGTAGAGGATTGTCGCCAAGCGACGAAGCATCCATGGGCCGTTTTGCACGGGGAAAAATGGAGGGACGGGTTCGGCAAGTTGGAATAATTTCAGTTCAGATACGGTCTTAAGTGTTCCGCTGCTCGCATGTTTGACGGGCAGCGACCTGCTGAAATTACCTTGCGGAATGTGTTCCGGTAAGTCTGCAAAATAAAAGAGTGGTGGGGAGAGCCTTGCCTGACCAAGGAAATGGTCGGAAGCGGCAGTTCTCACATCAAAAACGTTCCGGATATCTCCTTTGAAACGGTGCTATCGGGAGAAGAGGTGAAAAATGGCGGGAAACACAGATAATGATGCGGAAAAGAAAACTGTTCAGATAAAAGCGACAACCGGTGCATGGTGGAAAAGTACCGCAACGCCCGAAGTCGCCGGGGATGGAGCGGCGACGGATCAACCGAAAAAGCCCGCGGCGCGCAAGAGGGCTCCGAGGGCTAAGGCCTCTCAGCCGAAACAATCTGCTGCAAGCGGCCAGGTAACAGCCCCACCCAATGAAGAAGCCCCTGTAGACAAGAATCAGGCAATGAGCCAGGATTCCATGCCGGGCCCCGAAACCGGGAAATCGCCCAGGAGGCGGCCTCCGAGAAAGCGTCAGGGGGCTAAACGCCCCAAGCCGGAGGCACCGGTGGCACAGCCCGAAGGGGAAGGCTCAGAAGCTGTGCCCGGCGAGGTTGTGGAAGTTTCCACGCCTGCCACTCATGACGACGGGGAACAGATTCCAAGAGACCGTCGAAAGTCCAAGAGTGGCCGTGGCAGACGCGGCAGGCGAGGGGGGAAAAGACCGGTTCCGCACGAAGAATTAGCTTCTGACTCTGAAAAAGATGGCGTAATTCCATCGGTTCCTCAGGACAACGATGTTCCTGAGGAATATCCTCGGGATCATTTCGACAGAGATCTGGACGATGACTCCTACGATGACGAGGAGATGTTTGATGCAGCGCCCGAAGAAGATGACGTGCTGGAAGAAGAAGTCCATGAAGAGGTGAAGAGAGTCTGCAAGCTTCTCATCAATGCCGAGGAACCCGAGGAATGCCGACTGGCCCTCCTTGAGGATGGCAGACTTGAATCGATCCATGTCTCGACCATATCCAGGACCCAGACCAAGAACAATATCTATAAGGCGAAAATTGTCGCTATTGAGCCGAGCCTGCAGGCGGCTTTCGTTGATTATGGCACGGAAAAAAATGGCTTCCTGCCATTCAGTGAGATACATCCCGAATACTATAAACAAGAGATGAGCAAAGAGGTTCGCCATCTGGTGGAGACCCATCAGTGGAAGAAGCTCAGTATCCTCGATGTCATTGAAAAGGGTCAGGAGATTCTTGCTCAGGTCGTGAAAGAAGAAGTCGGGAAGAAAGGTGCCAATATGACCACCTATCTTTCCATTCCGGGGCGGTGTGTAGTGCTGATGCCGGGTTCGGATTCTTCTGGCATTTCCAGAAAGATTTCAGGAGAAGAAAAAAGGTCCCAACTCCGTGGGGCGATGAACTCCATTGACCTGCCGGAGGGTATCGGCTGGATCGTCCGAACCGCCAGTGTTGACATCAATGAGGAGGCCCTTTCCCGGGATGTCAAATACCTGATGAATCTCTGGGACGATATCAAGAGAAAGGGCCAGGAGTTGAAGGGGGTCGGCCTGGTATATGAAGATCAGGAAAGTGTGCTGCGATTCCTGCGGGAGCATTTTGACCCCTCCATCCAAGAAATTCTGGTTGATGATCGTACCGCCCTGGAACAGGTCAAAACCTTTGTCGAATTGCTCCCGGAAAAGCAGAGAAACGTCAAGGTCCGCCTGCATCAGGGGGCACGGCCGATCTTCAATCAGTACAGCATTGAGGACCAGATAGAGTCGATCTACCAGCCGCAGGTCAGCCTTCCTTCTGGAGGGTCTATCGTTATTAACCCGACCGAGGCCCTGGTGGCGATTGACGTCAACTCCGGTTCGACCTCAAAGGGCAAGAATTTCGAGGCCTCGATTTTTCAGGCGAATATGGAGGCGGCGGCGGAACTCGCCCGGCAATTGCGCTTGAGAGACCTGGGCGGCCTGATAGTCGTCGATTTCATCGATATGCGTAATCGCAAACACATCATGGCCGTGGAAAAAAAGGTCAAGGATTCGATGAAAAAAGACAAGGCGAAGGTCGATTTCAGCCGGATCTCCAAATTCGGGTTGATGCAGATTTCCCGTCAGAAACTTGGTGCACCCATCGAGGCCGGCAACTATCGGCAATGCGAGCACTGCAAAGGGCGGGGAACGGTCAGGTCAGTTGAAACCCTTTCCCTCTATTATCTGCGACGCATTCAAACCGGTGCCAGCAGAAAGGGCGTGGGGAAGATCGAATGCCATCTGCCAATGGATGTCGCATCCTATCTCCTCAACAACAAGAGATCTGAGCTCCACGAAATGGAGAAACGCTACGAGGTTGAAATCTCTATTACCGCTCGGTCGGACATGAAACCGATGGATAATGACTTGCATTTTCATAAGGCGGAAAAAGAGATTAAAGAAAAAAAACAGGCTTGAGTTAGCACTCAATCTGGGGTATATAGCGACACGTCAAAGCACCAGTAGCTCAGCTGGATAGAGTATCTGACTACGAATCAGAGGGTCGGCGGTTCGAATCCGTCCTGGTGTACCAGAAGTAAACTCAAGGACTTACAACCGATGGTTGTAAGTCCTTTTTTTTGTGGTTGAATTTGTACAACCTTTATATTGAATTGAAAAAATAAGCAGGCTGCTGTGATTATTCAATAAGCCACCGGCTACAGGTGTTAGCCGGTCTAGGCCAGGGGAGAAAACAATGACACAATTCTTTATCGCCGCTGGCAGTTTTTTTGCGCTCGTTGGGATAATTGCCCGATCCCTCAGCTCCCATACCCTGTTACCGCTGCTTGAAAAAAATGGCAAACTCGCCAATTTTAATCTCGCTGCCGATTATCTGCTTTTTCATGCACTCGCGCTGATCGCTGTGGCAATTCTTTGTAAACTGTATCCGCAAGGAACTTTTCACCGTGCCGGTTTGGCCTTTATTGTTGGTTCACTCCTGTTTCAAGGAAGTGTCCTTGTCAAAAGCTTTGTCTCTATTCAACCTTTTGGCTTTATTACCCCGATAGGCGGCTTTATCTTGATTGTCGGCTGGTTTTTGTTGTTTGTTGCAGCTGTTCGCTCCTAAAAACCAGGGAGTGATTTTTGATGGCAATCAGGCCTTTGAATGTCGGATGAATCCACCCCCTGCGTAGTTTTTTGAGAAGATGGCTACTCTATGCTCAACAGCAACCGGCAAGAGGTGCTCTGCAGGTTGCTGTAGAAAGTTTTTTCGATGATTTGGCAAAACGTCGGCTACTGCCGACAACAGTCCATCACTTCATGGAGTGCAGGCCGATCATATTGCCATCCGGGTCGATAATCAGGGCAATAAAGCCATGCTCGCCGATGGCGAATTTCTCCTTGCAGACCTGACCGCCGTGAGCCCCGGCCCGTGCCGCCTCGATGGCGCAGTCGTCGCAGGCGAAGTATACCAGGGTGCTGTTGCCGCCGGAAGGACAGCCTTCCATCTTCACCAGGGCACCCATGGCTCCGGGGCCGTTGTCGAGCATGGGAAAACACCACATCTCCATACCCTCCATGCCCTCGCTGGGCAGCTGCATCAGCTGCAGCCCGAGCATCTGTTCGTAGAAGGTCTTCGCCTTTGCCATATCCTGCACATAGATTTCAAACCAGACTACCGGATTAGTTTTCATCGCCAACTCCTCTTTAATTGATGGTTACGGACGGCGCAGCCAGGCAACGCCGCGTCTTGGATTAGGGCGTTTATCGAGGCCCTTTATGCAAAGGTAACCATGGCTGGTGACACCATCATGTCAAGTTCCGTAGAGTTTTTTCATATCGGCGACTATTTTCTCCACTCTCTGTCGCCAGCTTGCGGGCGAGAGGATTTCCACATCGGCACCGAAACCAAGGATGAAGGAAAAAAGCCACGGATCGTCGGGCAGGTCGAGGTGGGCGGTGATGAAGCCATCGCCGTCGACAGTAAGCTCAGCGCCGGGAAAGTACTCTTCCACCTTGGGCCGTACCCTCTGCGAGAACCGCAGGACAACAGGATATGTCGGACCGCAGTCGAACTGAAGAAACCGGCTGATGTCACCGATGTCACGGCGCAGAAAGGAGGTGTCGCCAAGGTTCGGCCCAGTGATACGGGAAAGACGAAAAAGTCGGAAATCGTGGCGCAGACGGCAATAGGCGAGGAGATACCAGGCGTAGCCCTTGTAGACCAGGGTGTGCGGTTCGACGGTGCGCTTGCTGCTTTTTCCGGAGGAATCGGTATAGGAAAATTTGAGGAGCAAGGCGCCATCCACCGCCCGTTGTACCGTCTGCACCGTGTGTTCCGGTGTTGCCGACGGCCCCCAGGGAGTTATGTCGACAACGAAGGAGGGCCGACTTGGCAGGCGGGTCAGTTCGTCGTCTTTTGGCAAAAGGTTGTCAAGCGTCTCGATAATCCGCTGCAGGTCCTTGTTGGCCATGGCCTGGTTGACACCGCGCAGGGTGGCAAGCATCGCTTCGAGATCGCGGCGGGTGAGCAGCTGCCGGCTGAGTTTATAGCCGTCGGGGATGGCCAGACCGCCGTCATGACCCTGGCTGGAGAGTACCGGGATGCCGGCACCGGTCAAGGTAGCGATGTCGCGGTAGATGGTGCGGATCGATACCTCGAAACGCTCCGCCAATTCCCCGGCGGTAATCTTGCGGCGGTTGAGGAGCAGGACGATGATCGCGATCAGTCTTTCAATCTTCACGAAGACTCCGGGGAGGTTGAGGGGAGTTTATAAGTGTGCCCGTTTACGTCGATATCTCCTTTCTCCACATAGCCGATAATCACTGGAATTAAAGTGGCAGGATCGGCTATCTTTTCGCTTGTCCTGCCTGTCGATGAGGCCCCTTGGCCCTCTGCCAAGGCCTTGATGTGCTCTTAGCGAAAGCGAGTGGGCCGGGATTGAAAAAGAGAATCGGTTATGACAATCCTGGGGAGCTGGCGGCGGCAGTTGCCGCTCTTGGATATGCCTTATTGATCGTATTGGTTTGGGCCCTCGGATGGTTGCACGCACCAGAAGATCATCACCAGCCAGCCGAGAACCGGAATCAGGCCGACCAGCTGCCACCAGCCGCTGCGACCGATATCGTGTAATCGCCGGGCGGCGACGGCCAGAGACGGCAGCAGGGTGATCAGGGACAGGATCGACCCCAAGGATTGATTTATCCTTTGCCCACCCCAGGAAAGGAGAAAGGCGAAGAGCACCCACCACCAAAACTCCGGGCGGGAGGCACGGCCGTTGAAATCGGCATACTTCTTAAAACACTTCTCAATCGCCTGAAAAAAGGTCATACGGGGCACCTCCTTGTCAATTGACACCTTATAGGAAAAATGGTTAACCGATTTGTACCATATAGCCTAGGAGGAAGGCTGTCGAACCGGCAGTGTCCGCTCATCGGCCGCCTCACCTGGGAGCGGAATGGCGGAGGGCGGCTTTTCGATTATCATCGTCGTTCTTCCATGGCATGCCCATCTTTATAAAATTCCTACAAAAATACAAGAGGCGAATTGTTATAATAGGTTGTTCTTTACGCTGATAATTGCTGCATCGGCAAAAATACAGTCTTGCCATTTCCCCTTTTGTCACCATATAATTTGCTTATTAGACCCGGCGAATAGCTTTTGACGGATCGCCGTAAAGCGCTCAAGAAGGTTCACATCAAGGAGATATGCCATGAAGCGATGCACACTTTTTTTCGCACTTGCCGCCGGTTTGATCGCAACGACGGCCATTGCCGCCGATCCTCCGCTCACCCAGGACAATTTTATCAAGGGCACCCTCGCCGTAGCCTGGGATACCCGCCTGCCGCAGAACAGGGACGGTGACTACCCGAAGATCGACGTTACCGACAATTACCAATATGATGTCACCGTTGGGACTACCTTCTACAAAGGTGTCGTCAAATGCAAGCCCTACATCTTCTCCAAGCATTTGGGCCGGGTGTTACAGGTTGGAGACTGCCGGTACGATGTCAATGTCGGCGTCATCAACCCTGCCAATCCGACTCAGACCAAGACGGTAGGAAAGGTCGTCGGCAACTACGGAATTGACCAGCATGGCCAGGTGAATCTTGCGGATACCCCGGTTCGTATGGAGGTGCAGACCATAGGGCAGGCTAAGGGCTTCACCTCAAAATACGGCGGCATGCTGAGCGGCAAGCCGCCGAAGGCTGAAACGACCCTCAGCAAACTCCGTTCCGAGGCCGTGAAGAAAAGTGCCACAGTCACTCGTATGCTCGGTGATAAGAGCGTTTCCGTCAGCTTGGGCAATGTCGATCCCGTGACCTTTCAAAATACCGTTCTGCCGAGCGGGCCATCGGGGAACTATCCGGAAGCAACCGTCAATGGCCAGCTGATATACTCATACGACACCGACAACTGGTTCCCGCAATTCACTATTACTCAAGGTGATACCAAGGATACCGTCGGTGGCGGGATCAAATGGGTTGAAGAGAATAAAGGAGTGGCCCGTTATGAGTTGAACGTAATCCTCAACGAAGGAAAAGGCGGAACGGCCAACGAGTCAGCGGCCTTCGCTGATGCCAAGGGTGAAGATGCCTTCTTTGCCTCCGACCCTGGTCTGTCGTTGATAAACGGGACCATGGTATTTCGTACAGCCGTCGGTGGGGTCAATAACCTGCCCGCTAAGACAGACATAAGCCTCAATCTCGGTTTGCAAAAGGTCACCGCTCAGCAGGCCCAGAGCTTCTGGAAGCTGCTGCTGCTGATACCAAATCAGATGTACGGCGAATAATGCGCTGCCGGCGCGGGGCCGGGATCTCATTTCGGTCCCGCGCATTTGAAGTGCGAGGTTTCCCTAACTGCCCGGCTATGAGGGTATTTCTCTCTGCATACTCTTTGGCAGTTTTCGGCGGCAGGTAACAGGCAAAATGCTGGAGATGCAGGACTGGAGAGGGCGCCTCGAGCACCTGGGAACAAAACCCTGAGGGGCGTTTTTCATGGTGCTGCAGTATGGAGCGGGACTAGTGACTGAATGAATGAGGATCTGACGATGGCAACCAGTGAGACTGTTATGAGCATAAATAAAACGTCGTTTTTCAATAAGATACCGTGGACTTTTCTAATACTTATTTATTTGGTGGTGACGCAGGTTGCGGGGATATCCCTCAACGGGGTACCCGGGTTCATTCTGATTGGTATCGGGGTGTTTGTTCTGTTTGCGGAGTTCTTTAAATCAGGCGACATAGGAATCTCCATGTTCTTTGTTGACGTGGTCAGCTCTGTGGTGGGTCTGGTGGTCGCAACGGTACTCCTCTGCTACCTGGCGTGGGAAACCGACCAACCTCTGACCTTTTATCACTGGTTTGGCTACGCAATCCTGCTCGGCGACACCATCTTCAGTCCCTTCAATGCCTTCCGCACCGCACTCCGGAATTTCGGGGTCGGATCATTGTAGGCCGGAGACCGAGGGCCGGAAGGCCCTCATCCGGAGCATCAAGGGGCATCAGCCGTAGCTGTCGATGGTTACGGCTCACATTCCCAGGTAGGCGGTGCGAATATGCGGATCGTCTATCAACTCACTCGCCTTGCCTTCCATGACGACTCGGCCATGTTCGAGTACGTAGCCGCGGTCGCTGAGGCTGAGAGAGTGGCGGACATCCTGCTCGACCATGAGGACGGTGGTGCCCATGTCGGCGATTTTGCGTACCGTTTCGAAGATATCTTTAATGAGAATCGGTGCAAGCCCCAGGGATGGTTCGTCGAGCATAAGGAGGTGCGGTTTGGACATCAGGCCGCGACCGATGGCGACCATCTGCTGCTCGCCGCCGGAAAGGGTCATCGCCGTCTGGTTCTCCCGCTCGGCAAGACGCGGCAGGAGCTGGTACACCTCCTTCAGGGTCTTGGCGACCTCGCCCCGGGCCCGTTTATTGTAGGCGCCGACCAGGAGATTGTCTTTTACCGACATCAGCGGGAAGAGCCGCCGCCCTTCCGGCACATGGACGATGCCGTGGGTGACGATGTTTTCCGGCGGTTCACTGTGGATGTCCTTACCTTCAAAGGTGATCCGGCCGGCTGTCGGGTTCATCAGTCCGGAAATGACCCGCAGGAGCGTCGACTTGCTGGCGCCGTTGCCGCCGATGATGCTCACCACCTCGCCCTTTTCCACCCGCAGCGACATATCGAAGATAACCTGCACATCGCCATAGAAGGCGTCGATTTTTTCAATTTCAAGCAACGACATAATCTTCTCCCAGGTAGGCCTTGATGACCTTCTCGTTATTGGCAATCTCGCTCGGCATGCCTTCGGCGATTTTTTTGCCGAACTGAATGACGACGATCCGGTCGGACAGCGCCATGATCGCCCGCATGATATGCTCGATGACGAAGATGGTAATCCCTCTATCGCGCAGCGACTTGAGGATCTCCACCATCTCGTCGACCTCGTTCGGTCTGAGACCGGCCATGACCTCGTCGAGGAGGAGGAGTTTTGGTTCGGTGGCCAGTGCCTTGGCAATCTCCAGGCGCTTACGGTCGGCAATGGTCAGGTTGCCGGAGATGATGTCCTTCTTGTCGGCAAAATTCAGGGACTGGAGAACCGCCATCGCCTTATCCTCGGCGACCCTGCGGCTTGAGGTGGTAGCGAAGGCGGCCACGGTGACGTTGTAGAGGACGCTCTTGGTGGCAAAAGGCTTGACGATCTGGAAGGTTCGAGCAAGCCCCATCTTGCAGAGATTCCACGGTTTTTCCCCGGTGATTACCTTGCCGTCGAAGGTGATCTCGCCGCTGGTCGGGGCAAATGACCCGGCGATACAGTTGAAGGCGGTCGATTTGCCGGCGCCGTTCGGGCCGATGAGGCCGAGGATCTGGCCTTTTTCAATGGTCAGGTCAAGGCTGTCGATCGCCCGCAGACCGCCGAATTCTTTGGTCATCTTTTCTACACGCAGAATAGTCATGGCCTTATCTCCCGGTGGTGGCTGCGTTCTTGGCGGTGAACAGTCGCTGGTACATACGGCTGAGTGGTTCCTGCAGGCCGCGTGGCTGGTAGTACATGACGAGGATGAGCACCAGGCCGAAGATGATGAGATGCATACCGGGCAGGGTGTCGCCGAAGTAGATGCGGCAGAAGTCACTCACCGGCCTGAGCAGCATGGCGCCGAGCAGCGGGCCGACGATGGAGCCGCGGCCGCCGATCAGGGCGATGAAGGCGATCTCGAAGGACATATCCAGGGAGATGATGCTCTTTGGGTGGATGTACAGGGAAAACTGGGCATAGAAGGTGCCGGCCAGGGCGGTGAGAAAGGAGCTGATGGCCATGGCAATCAGCCGCGCCCGGGCGACGTTGACGCCAAGGGCCATGGCCGCCTCCGGTTCCTCGCCGCCGGCGATGAGGTAGTGGCCGAGCTTCGAGCGGGAGATGACATAGGTGAGGACCATGACGGCAAGGAGCATAATGAGGATGATGTAGTAATATGGCTCCTTGGAAGCGAACATGAAACCGGCAAGGCCAGTATCCATCGGCGGGATCTGCAGGCCGCGCGGGCCATTGAGTTTCAGCGGCCCGATGTAATCAAAGTTCTCGACCATGACCCGAAAGCCCTCGGCAAAGGCGATGGTCGCCAGGGCGAAATAGGCGCCGCGCATCTTCAGGGTCGGCAGGCCGATGATGATTCCGGCGACCATCGCCAGCACCCCGCCGACCAGCATGCCGAGCCAGGGGCTGATGCCGTACTGCAGCGACAACACCGTCGAGGTATAGGCGCCGATGCCGACAAAGGCGGAATGGCCGAGTGGCAAAACCCCGGCAAAGCCGCCGACGATATTCCAGCTCGTTGTCAGATAGGCGTAAAACAACAGCAACACCAGGATGTGCATGTAGGTGGCGCTGCGCACGATCAGGGGCAGCGCGAAGGCGACCACGAGAAGCCCGGCCAGCATGACTTTATTGAAGTGTCGGTGATTCATTGATAAATCCTTTTCGTAGGGGAAGGTACATGGCATGGCAGGCGCCTCCCCCGGATGGTTATATTGCCTGCCGCTGCCTTGGCGGCATCGTCCGTCATCCTTGCCGTTACCAGTCGGCCTTCTGGCCGAAGAGACCGGATGGCTTGACAAACAGCACCAGAAGGAAGAGGCCGTAGACGATGGCCTCCGTCCAGGTCGCGGTCATGAACTGCGGGCCCACCGACTCGATCAAGCCGATAATGATGCCGCCGAGCAGGGCGCCGCTGATCGAACCGAGTCCGCCGAGGACGACGATGATGAAACATTTAATGTCAAAGAGCACGCCGACCGTCGGGAAGACGTTGTAAAACGGCAGCAGGGTAACGGCGGCGATGCCGGTGGTGGCGGCGCCGATACCGAAGGCGATATTGTAGATGCGGTACTGGTTGATACCCATCAGACTTGCTGCCTCCCGGTCCATGCTGGTGGCGCGGATGGCCCGGCCCATCACCGTCTTCTGCAGGAACCAGTGGATGGTGCCGGCGGTGACCAGGGCGGTGATGAAGCCATAAAATTTCGGCAGCGAGATAAGCATACCGGCGATCTCAAGCATCTTGCCCTGCAGCGGGTTGTTGGCAAGAGCCCGGTATTGCGGCCCGAACACCAGCAGGGCCGAATTGTCAAGGATGTACCAGATGCCGGTGGTAACGATGATGACGGTGATCGGTTCGCGGACATTCTTCTCGGCGATGAAGATCGGCTTGATGACGATGGCCTGCAGGTAGTAGCCGAAGATGAACATGGCCGGAATAACGATGGCCAGGGCAAGGTAGGGATGGATGCCGGTCAGGGTGACCGCCCAGTAGGTCGTGTACATACAGACCATGAGCAGCGAACCGTGCGCGAAATTGATGACCTTGAGAACCCCGAAGATGATGGTCAGGCCCATGGCGGTCAAGCCATAGATCGACCCCATGAGGATACCGTTGATCATGTCCTCGATGATGTAAAGCATTGCTGTCTCCCGGAAACACCAGAAAGAATCGATCAAGCGGGCCCTCGGCATAACGAGAGCCCGCCTGGGTTATACGAGTCAGGTTGTTGTACCTGCCTTATTACAATTCTCAATCAAGGGGTAACTTGAGCTGCGGCGCTGTGCTGCACTGTGTCGTTGCTATCCGCTTGCAGCTTCGTTCTCATCTTGATTTAGAAATGAAATTATTTGACGGGCATGGGGAATACCGGGGTGTAACCGGCACGGCGGGCGCTTTTCGGCCAGATGGTGATGCGCTCGAGGCCTTTACCGACATCGCCGATCTGGACGAGCACCGGAGAGGCGTTCTCGTTCTGGCCGGTAGCATCGAACTTGACCGCGTTGTAGCCGACGATCATGCCCGGGCCGTCAGTCAGGTTGGTGGCGGCAAGGGCCTCGCGGATCTTGGCCGGTTCCAGGGAGGCGGCGCGCTCAAGGGCGTCCTTGATGACGTACATGGCCAGGTAGGCGTCAACAGCCTCACCGGTCAGGTTCTCACCGTTCTTGGCCTTGTATTTGTCGTTGGCCTCTTTGGCGCCGGGCTTGTTCACGTCGGTTTCCCATTCAACGATATCGAAGATATTCTGGGCGTTTTTGCCAACCGCCTTGAGGAAGGACGGGTCGGCATGGCCGCCGCCGCTGGCGATGATCGCCTTCACCTTGACTTTGTACTCGGCGATGGTGTTGGTGAGGAGGATGGCGTCAGCCGCATTGGAAACGAGCATCAGCACGTCCGGGTTGGCACGCTTGATTTTTTGGACAACGGGGCTCAGGTCGGTGGCGGTGGACGGATACGGCTCGTCAAGAACTACCTTGTAGCCATTTGCCTCGGCAAGTTTCTTCCACTGGGTGGCGAAACCTGTGCCCCAGTCGCCGTTCTCGTATACGAAAGCGAGGGTCTCTACTTTGGTGCCGAACTCAGCCTGCATGTCTTTCAGGAAGGCGAACTGGTCTTTGGTCCACCAGCCGTCTTTGGCGGCGATACGGAAGACATTCTTGAAGCCACGCTCGGTGATCTGATCTTTAACCGATACCGGTACAACAAACGGTACGCCATAGCGCTCGGCGACGGCGGTGGACGGCATAGTGACCGAGCTGTTCCAGCAGCCGGTCAGGACGTGGACCTTCTCAGTGTTGATGAGCCGTTCAGTCTCGGCGACGCCTTTTTCCGGCTTGCCTTCGGAGTCGGCATAGATCAGTTCCAGTTTGGCTCCGCCCAGGGCCTTGATGCCGCCGGCGGCGTTGATCTCTTCCACCGCCATCTCGCGGGCGGCCTTACCCTGCTTGCCGAGGGTGGCCGAGGGACCGGACATTGGTTCGATGTTACCGATTTTGACGGTGTTGGCGCTCGCCGCGGTGTAGGAACCGAGGGCCAGCGACAGGGCAACGACGGGAATGGTGAATTTGCTGAACATGTTCATAGACAATCCTCACGGTGTAAGTGTTGCGCCCAAGTGGCAAATTGTCGATCGCCTGCTCGACGACGACGGTTCTGCGGTTGGGACTTAACAAATAACGTGCCAGAGGCGGAGGTGTTTGCGCACCCCGGCCATTGGCGGGATGGCGGGAGGGCATATTGTCTGGGGCGGCGGGCGGCCTGTGCTGGACGTGCGGGTGGGGTGTCAACAAGCGCGTCAACCAGGGTTGACGTTGTCAGCCAGGGTTGACGCAAGGCTGTCAGCTTTTTGCCGAAGGCGGTAGACGGGCGAAACGGCTGTCAACCTCGTTTGCGCAGCCGTTTGTTAAGCGCCTGGCGGGATATACCGAGGAGACGGGCGGCCTGGCTTTGGTTGTTGTCGGAGCTGGCCATGGCCTCACCTATGGCATACTCGGTGAGCTCTTCCAGGCTCGGGAACCTTCCCAGAAGGGAGGTGAGGGAGGAGGCCCCCGAGGCAGTTTCCAGCTGGGGTGAAATCGGGGCGATAAGCCGGCTGGCAATCAGGTCCTCTTCGATCCGACCGGTATCGCAACGGGCAACCGCATCAACGATATAGGCCTTCAGCTCCCGAATGTTGCCAAGGAAGGGGTGGTGCAGCAGCAGCTCCAGTGCCCGGTCGCTGACCGTCGGTGGCGCCTTGTGCATAGCGGTTGCCGCCTTGGCCGACAGAAAGGCGACCAGGGCCGGGATGTCCTCCCGGCGTTCCCGCAAGGGTGGCAGGCGGATGAGATGGGTACTCAGGCGGTAGTAGAGGTCCATACGAAACTCGCCGTCCCGCCCGGCGAGCATCGACAGGTCCTTGTTGGCGGCGGTGATGATCCGGGCCTGGCAGTGTTTCGGCTGGTCGGAACCGAGGGGATAGTAGATATTTTCCTGGAGCAGACGGAGGAGTTTTACCTGGGATATCTCGCTGAGTTCGCCGATTTCATCAAGAAAGAGGGTGCCGCCGACGGCCTTTTCAATGAGTCCGGAGCGGACGCCGTCGGCCCCGGTGTAGGCCCCTTTGGCATGGCCGAAAAGGGTATCGGAAAACAGCGTGTCGTCAAGGCCGGAGACATCGACCGCCACGTAGTTGCCGGTAAGACCGCTGATCTCGTGGATGGCCTTGGCTATCAGTTCCTTGCCCGAGCCGGTTTCTCCGAGAATGAGGGTGGGCATGCCGCTCCCGGCAATTGATTCGATATACTGAAAGATCGACAGCATCGCCGGGCTGCGGGTGACGATCTGGTCAAAGGCCGGGTGACGGGGGGCGTCGGTTGCAAATGAGATGCCCTTCAGGGACATCACCTCGTTGCGCAGCAGGCTGATCTCCAGGGCGTTGCGCAGGGCCGAACTGAACATCTTCAGGTCGATGGGTTTAACGAGATAATCGTGGGCGCCGAGGCGGAGACATTCAACGGCGGTCTCGATCTCCGAGTTGGCGGTGATGATGATCACCGGCACCTGTGGATGCAGGATCTTTAGCTCGCGCAGGACATCCTGGCCGGTCATATGGGGCATGTTGAGGTCAAGAAACAGCACCGGCGACTGCATTCCGGCAAGGGTTGCCGAGACTTTGCGGCTGTCGTTCTGGGTTACGACATTTTTAATACCCATGGAGGTCAGCAGCAGGCTGTAGGCGTCAAGCTCCGATTGCTCGTCGTCGACGAGGAGGATATGACAGTTTTTCATTTCGGTGGTGATCATTGTCTTTCTCAGCCAACCATTCTTTTCAGGGTAATCATGAAGCGGGCGCCACCCTTGGTGTTTTCCGCCCGCAGTTCGCCGCGCATTTCTTTTTCAACTATCATCTTCGACATATACAGACCCATGCCGGTGCCGGAGGAGGTGCCCTTGGTGGTGTAATAGGGGTTGAAGATTTTCGGCAGGAGTTGCTCGGGAATGCCGCCGCCGCTATCGATTATTTCGATGACGGCATTGTCGCCGTTAGCCGAGACGATGATGTCGATCGACCTGACTGTCAATCCAACCGTCCTATTAATATTTTCGAGGATGGCATCCTTGGCGTTGGCAAGGATATTCACCAGGACATGGATAAATTCGCCCTGATACCCATAGACGATGAGGGTGTTCGAGCCGGTCATGTTCTTTACCGTCAGGTTAATATTGTTGTGGCGCATCTGCGCCTCCATCAGCTTGACGGCGCTGATCACCGAGGTGAGGATGTCAACCGGGCCCTTGGTCTTCGATGGTTTGAAGAAGTTACGGAAATCGTCGATGGTCTTGGACATGAAGGCGATCTGGTCACCGGCGCCGGTGACGACCCGCTCCACCACCTCCTTTGACAGCATCGAGTTGTAGTAGGCCGCCTGCAGGCTGGAGATATAGGTGGCGAGGGTATTGAGCGGCTGCCGCCACTGGTGGGCGATGGCGCCGAGCATCTCGCCGACGGCGGCCATCTTCTGGGCCTGCATCAGCTGGCCCTCCGCATCGACCCGCTTTGAGATATCGCGGATACTCGACAGCACCAGGTCGCGGTCATTCATCCGGAAACTGGTGAGACTCACCGAGGCAGGAAACTCGCTGCCGCCTTCGCGAAGAAAGGACCAGCGGAAGACATTCTGTTTGCCGTTGCGGGAATCCTGGATGATCGTCGCCAGCTTTTCCTGGCTGTTCGAACCGTCCGGCTGCCATTCCGGCGAGCAGTCAAGGATGGTTTTGGTCTGTAGCTCTTCGCGGGGCAGACCGAACATCTCCACCGCTCTCTGATTGCATTCCTCCACAAAATTCAGATCATTGCTGATCAGAATGGCATCGTTGGCGACGTTGAACAGGGTCTTGTAATAGGTCTCAACCTCCATCCGCTTGGTGATATTCCACTCCAGATCCTTGCTGATTCCGGAAATTTCCTCACGGTGCTGCTGAACTGCGGTACTGTAGCGTTTGTTGTAGAGAAAGATGGCGATACTGCTGATGCCCAGGCCGAGGAGGACAATGAAGAGCAGAAAGGCAAGGAGCTTGAGGACGATCTCCATGGCGAAGACCCTGGTGGTGCTCCGGGTCATCGAAAAGGCCTCATCGCGGGGGACGGTGACGCAAAGATACCATTCCGAGCCGCTAATCTGTTTTGATGACAGGAGATGGTCGCGGCCGTCAATGCTCCGGTAGGAAAGGGTTTTGTTGCCGGTGCCATTGACAGAGCTCATCTTGTTTGCCAGTTCCGGCTCGATAATCTGCAGCCGTGTTCGCATGACAAAGTCTTTATTGGGGTGGACGATGATCGTACCGCTTTTTTCGATGATAAAGGCAAAACCCGATTCACTCTGTTTATAATTAAGGACATTTTCCACCAGGGTGTCGAGGACCGTGTCGGCGCCCATGACGCCGACTATTCTGCCGTTGGCACGCAGCGGTTTCACCAGGGCGATGACCAGCTCGTTGGTCACCATGTCGATGTAGGGGGTGGTGAAGCTGAGGGATCCGGTCTCCATGGCGCGTTTATACCAGGGCCTTTCGCGGGGATCGTAGCCGGACGGGGGCAGCCATTGAGCGCCGTCGATGAGTTCTCCTTCCGGTGTGCCGATATACACATCGGTGAAATGGCCGGCCTGCATTGCCATCTGTAGGGGTAGCATGGTTGCTGTATTTTGGCTAAGATCGTTTATGGAAATGGAGTTTGCCGCCGCCTCAAGAATTTTCATCTGCTGATTGAGCCAAATCTCGACGGTGTTTGCGGCTTTGTCGGCGATATCTTCCTGTTGCGCTATGACGGTGGTTTCTACGACATGCTGAGTGAGCCGGTAGTTGACCAGCATGGCAATGAGGATAACAACCGAACATATTGTGATTATTGCTATTGTCTTCTTACTGTTATATTTCATGCAGAACCTGTATGGGTGTTGCTGTCAAGGGTGTGTCACCAGTAAACCGTACTTTCCGGATGAAGGAAAGGTTGAATTTCTCCCCTGAATGTCGGAAAGTGAGGGGAGACGATCGGTCGGAATTCCCATATTGCAATAATTACGCCTGAACCTCGGGGCCGCAGCCGGCGGCATGGTTATTGCTCGGCAACCGGAGTCCCAGGACGAAACAACGCCGGGCAGCCTTGAGCGCAGGGCTTGCCGGTTACGGCGAGGAGGAAAAACAATGAACCATGTGGCCGATTTTCGGTTTCTAGTTGAGGTGGAACGATGTATCCAGCCGGAACAATGAGTGAAATTTCCTTTGAAACGCTGAGTCGCCAGTTTGAAACCATCTTCCATTCCTCCTCCGACGGCATCTGGGTCTGCGACGGCCAGGGTGTGGTTATCAATATCAACAAGGCCTCCGAGACCCTCAACGGCATCAAGGCAAAGAATGTTATCGGCCATAATATCAGGGATCTGGTGGCCCGCAAGATCTTCGACCAGTCGGTTACTACCCGGGTTCTTGCTACCGGCAAGCGGCAGACGGTGATGCAACGTATTCCAAAAACCGGCAAATATCTGCTGTCAACCGGCACGCCGTCGCTTACCGAAGACGGGCAGATAGCCCTGATCGTCGTCAACGAGCGCGACATGACCGAATTGAACACCCTGCGCAAGGAGTTCGAGGAAAGCCAGCAGGTACGGGAAAAATACCGCCAGGAGTTGAGCGGCCTCGCTCTTCTTGAGCTGGAGCGCAATGATATCATAGCGGAAAGTCCGGCGATGCGGCGGATTCTCCAGATGGCCCTGAAGCTATCGCAGATTGGTGCCTCCAACATCCTCATCCTCGGTGAATCTGGCGTCGGCAAGGGCCTGCTCGCCAAATTCATCCACAAAAACAGCTCGCGCAACAGCCATCCCCTGGTCGAGATCAACTGCGCCGCCCTGCCGGAAAATTTGCTGGAGGCGGAGCTCTTTGGCTACGAAAAAGGGGCCTTCACCGGCGCCGACGAAAAGGGCAAGATCGGCTTGTTCGAACTGGCCCAAGGGGGCACGCTCTTTCTCGATGAAATCGGCGATATGCCCCTGCCGCTGCAGGCAAAGCTCCTAAAATATCTCGATAATCACGAGATCCGCAGGGTCGGCGGCACCCGCTCGATTAAGGTCGAGTGCGCGATCATCGCCGCCACCAACAAGGACCTCCTCGGCCTGGTCGGCGACAAGACCTTCCGTAAGGATCTGTACTACCGGTTGAATTCGTTTATCCTGCAGATTCCGCCCCTGCGCGAGCGGCGGGAAGACATTGCCGGTCTGACCCGTTTTTACCTGGGTGAGGCCAACCGCACCTACAGGGCGGCCAAAACCATCAGTCCGAAGGCCATCCGCTGCCTGGAAGAGTACCGATTTCCCGGCAATGTCAGGGAACTGCGGAGTATTCTGGAAAATGCCGTGGTTATGAGTAATGACGACCAGATAGCCGACTTCATTGTCGACAGTCTCTCCGCCACCTCGACCAAGGACTCCCGCGGTGGCGGGGCTTTTTTTGAGAGCAAAGGGGATCTTGTCGGAAAGTTGCAGGCCCTTGAAAGAGAATTGTTGGTTGATGCACGAAAACGCTGTCGCACCACCCGCGAGGTCGCCCAGTTGCTCGGTATCAGCCAGCCGTCGGTGATCAGGAAGTTCAAGCAATATAAGATCGGTTGAAACAATCCCGAGATCCTTTGCCGACCGGCTGGCCGTCGCCTCTCTGTATCCCTGTTGATACTGATATGAATCGATTTTCTATCTATCATGTTGAAATATAAATGTAATATATTGTTTTTCTTCGATCCGTATATGAATCGTTATGTTTTTTAATTGAATTAAGTAGTTTGTAGTATCTTGATTCGGATTTGTATCAAGTCCCCCCGGCTCTTTCTGGCCATACTCCTCCCTAACCGGCAGTAATTTTGCGAAATACTTTCAGTCTTCACTTCCGGACTGAGATTTGCAATTCCCTTAGCGTTGCCGTACCGGCGGCTTCAATGCTCGCCGTTTCGTTAAAACTGCACATGGAGAGGTGGCGCATGATCGTTGACGATCACGGGCAAATACTTGCCCAAGTAGAAAAATCCGTTTTCAGCACCCAGGCCAGATTGGTGGCAAATCTCGCCTGGTTGAAGGCCAGCATGCATCCCTATTTCTTTTTCTGCAACAGTGAGGATATTGAAGAGGTGGCGGTTCTCGCCTCCGATCTCCATCTTCTCGAACACAATCGGCGCTTTATCCTTGCCGACAATGAAAAGAATGTGAGCATCGCCCAGCTGGGGGTGCCCGGAGCCCTGTACGCGGCTCTGCGGTCGTTGCCGGAAAAGCCCATCGCTTATGCCCAGCTGCACACCTCGTATGCGCCGGTTCCCAACACCGCATTTCCCCTTGAGGTGCTGGAGTTCGATTTCAATTGTCAGAGCGATGAGGGGCAGGCCCTTACCGCCGATCAGGCAGCTGTTCCTGGTGAGGTGGTAGAGGCGGTGCAGGCCAGGATTGCCGCCAAGTACAACGATTTTCCGGCCGGTGAAGCCCTGCCGCTGCTTGACCTCCTCTGGCAAAACAACAAGAAATATGTCCGTACTTCGCCGATCCAGCGAATCGCCCGCCTGCTTTGGCTGTTTGGTCAGTGCCGCTTCCTCGGCGGGGTTTTCCTCGACGTCGAGGAAGGCTCCGGCGTAGCCGGGGTACCGGAGTCGCGGGTGATGTTCGGGGTCGCCAATCCGCCGGAAAGAGGCTTTTTGCTGCAGATCCTCGAGGTCTTCCGGCGTCTCGATCTGAAGGTGCATCGCGCCTATTGTCTCACCCTCCACGAGGGAGAGCAGCCGTTTTTCCTCGCGACCTTCTATGTTTCCACAAGCGAGGGTGCGCTGATTTCTAGGGACTCACAGCTTTTTGCCTTTCTGCGCGCGGAGATGTACACGACTCTTCTGATGCCGATGACCTCTCTTTCGTACGAGAAATTCGTCGCCGGAGGCATCGCCGGCGGTCCGGATGCAACCTTGGTCCACGCCTTTATCGGCTTTTGCCATACCAATCTTGCCCATGCCCATCCGGACAGCTTTGATCTGGAGGGGGTGTCGCGGGCCTTCCACAACCATCCGGAGCTGACCCTGCAGCTGGTTCGCCTGTTTCACGCCAGGTTTTCTCCGGAGGCGCGGCAGTTGGGACTTGATTACCAGCAGGTGCGGCTTGAGACGGCCGATATGGTCGAAAATTTTACTACCGGCCGGCGCTTTCTTGACCAGTTCCGGCGGACCATCTTTCGCTGCTGCCTGCTCTTTGTCAACCACACCCTGAAGACCAACTTCTTCATCGCCGAGAAACGGGCCCTGGCCTTTCGCCTTGATCCGGCCTACTTGGCTGGGCTGGAAGGCGATTTTACCCGCGATTTGCCAGCCGATCGGCCCTTCCGCATCAGCTATTTTTCCTGCCGGTCGGGTGCCGCCTACCATATCGGTTTCTCCGATATCGCCCGCGGCGGCTGGCGGACGGTCATTACCCAGGGCCGTGATGATTATGTCACCGCCGCCAATAACCTGTTCAAGGAGACCTATGTCCTGGCCCATACCCAACATCTGAAAAACAAGGATATCTACGAAGGCGGTTCGAAGATGGTTGCCGTTCTCCGGGCCGAAGAGGGCGGTGATAGCGGGCGGATGCGCCGCCAGCTGCATCTCCTTCAGTATGCCCTGCTCAGCGGCTTTCTTGATCTCTTCGTAACGAAGGATGGTAGGGCCAGTGATCCACGGATAGTTGATTATTACCGGGAAGAGGAGCCCATCGAACTCGGTCCGGACGAGAACATGCACGACAGCATGATCGAGCTGGTGGCCCGGGAGGCGGTGCGACGCGGCTATGTCCTCGGGCCTGGGATTATGTCGAGCAAGAAGGTGGGCATCAACCATAAGGATTACGGGGTGACCTCAAACGGCGTCATCCGCTTTGCCGAGGTGTGTTTGGCAACCCTTGGCATCGATATGGCCCGCGATCCCTTCCGGGTGATCTTCACCGGCGGGCCGAACGGCGATGTTGCCGGCAATTGCCTGGCCATCCTGCTCGAACGCTGCGCCAAGGTGGCGATACCGCTGATCCTCGACGGGTCGGCAGCCCTGGTCGATCCGCAAGGCATCGACCATGACGCCCTGCGCGAAATTATCCTGAAAGATGATGTACGTGCCTTCAACCCGCAGGCCCTGCACCCCGGCGGCTACCTCCTCTACCGCACCGTCACCCGCCGGCAGGGTATGCAGGAGCTGTTTAAAAAGGTGACACGAACGGCCGATGGCCTGGTGGAGGAATGGGTCTCCAACGACGAATTTTACAAGGAATACAACGCCCTGATCTTTACCGTGCCGGCCGACTTGTTCATCCCGGCCGGCGGCAGGCCGGAGACGGTCGATGCCGGCAACTGGCGGGGTTTTTTTACCGAGGACGGCGAACCGACTTGCCGGGTTATCGTCGAGGGGGCGAATTCCTTTATCACCCCCGAAGCGCGGGCCGCCCTGCAGAAGGGGGGGATTATCCTGATGCGCGACGCCTCGGCTAATAAGTGCGGGGTTATTTCCTCCTCCTATGAGATCATCGCCAATCTTCTGCTCAGCGAGGAGGAGTTTCTCGCCCATAAACCGGAGTATGTCGCCGATGTCCTGCAGATATTGCAAAAACGGGCGGAAGAAGAGGCCAAGGTCATCTTTAGGCGGCACCGGGAGGCGGCCGGGGAACTTCTCTATACCGATATCTCCAATGATGTGAGCCGGGAGATCAACGACTGCTATGCCCGATTGTTCAGCTATTTTCAGGGGCATCCCGAGGTCTGCGACCAGCCTTTATACCATCAGGCCATCCTTGATCACCTGCCAAGGATGCTGACCAGGGACGGCAGCCCGTTTAGCAACAGGATCGGCCGCTTGCCGGAAAAAATCAAATTTGCCATTTTGGCCAGTGAGATCTCGTCCTCCATGGTCTATCACGGCAACCGCGATGATGCCTTTCTTGAGGCGGTAAACGGACATCTGCAGCGGAGGGCCATGGTCAAGGGCCGGGACGACGGCAGGTCATGAGGAGAGCCATGCGGATGGCGTATATTTTGCATATCGATGGTGGATCGATTGACCTTGATGGTTTCGGGCGTTCCGGACCATCGTTAGTATCTTAAAAAATCATTTCTTGTTTTTTACAAAGAGGAAACCAATGAATACCAAACAAACCAATAGCAACCTGCACGAACGTCGTAATGCCATTATCGCCAAAGGCAATGTCAGCGGTACCGATCGCTATATCGCCTCCGCCAAAGGGGCCATTCTCACCGATGTTGAGGGCAATGACTACATCGATTTCGGCGGCGGCATCGCGGTAATGAATGTCGGCCACTCGCACCCGAAGGTCGTCCAGGCGATCAAAGACCAGGCGGAAAAATTCACCCATACCTGTTTCATGGTCACCCCCTATGAGGGACCGGTTACGCTTGCCGAGAAGCTGTGCGCCGCCGTCCCCGGTGATTTCCCGAAGGCTGCGATGTTTGTCAACAGCGGTGCCGAGGCAGTCGAGAATGCTGTGAAAATTGCCCGGTATTACACCAAGAAAACGGCGATTATCGCCTTTGAGAACGGCTTTCATGGTCGGACCCTGATGGGCATGACCCTGACCTCCAAGGCCAAGCCTTACAAAATGGGCATGGGGCCATACGCCCCGGAGGTGTACCGGATGCCCTTTGCCAACTGCTACCGTTGCCCCTATGGTCAGCAGTATCCGGGATGCGAGGTTGCCTGCGCCGATAAGCTGGAGGAATTTTTCGTTCATTATGTCCCGGCCGAGCAGGTGGCTGCCATTATTTTTGAGCCGGTGCAGGGTGAAGGTGGTTTCGTCGCCCCACCGCAGGAGTATTTCAAGAAGCTGCAGAAAATCTGCCAGGCAAATAATATTCTCCTCATCGCCGATGAGGTGCAGAGCGGTATCGGCCGCACTGGCACGATGTTTGCCATGGAGCAGTACGGCGTTGCCGCCGACCTGACCACCGTCGCCAAGAGCCTCGCCGCCGGTATGCCGCTTTCCGCCGTCGTCGGCAAAAAGGAGATCATGGACAGTGTCCACGCCTCCGGCATCGGCGGCACCTACAACGGCAATCCCCTGGCCTGTGCCGCGGCCCTGGCGGTGTTTGATATCTTTGCTGAGGAAAAGCTGTTGGAAAAAGGTAAGAAGCTCGGCAATACACTGCGGGAGGCCCTGCAACAGATGCAGAAAGAGCATGCGATCATCGGCGATGTGCGCGGTCTCGGACCGATGATGGCCATGGAGCTGGTCAAAGACCGCACCACCAAGGAGCCGGCAACGGCAGAAACCAAAGCACTGGTAAAATTCTGTTTTGACCGGGGGCTGATTATTCTTGCCTGCGGCGCCTACGGCAACAATATCAGGTTCCTGATGCCGCTGGTCATTACCGACGAGCAGCTGCAGCGCGGACTGGCCATCGTCCGCGAAGGTCTTGCGGCCATCAGTGCCTAAGGGACAATCATAAAAGGAGAGACGATGTTCGGATTTTATAATCGTATTTTGACCATTGATCTCACAGCCCGAAACTTCGTCATCGTACCTCTTGGTGACGAAGTTCTGGCCGAGTGCTTTGGGGGTAAGGGCCTGGCTACCCGCCTGCTGCTTGACCGCAATCCGGTGGGCGTCGATGCCCTGGCCCCGGAGAACCATCTCATCTTCGCCACCGGCCCCTTCTGCGGTGGCAGGCTGTGGGGTGGCAGCCGTTATGGCGTATACACCAAATCGCCGCAGACCGGCTTTTATTCCGAATCCTATTCGGGCGGTAAGGTGCCCGAGGCCATTGATGCCGCAGGCTTTGACGCCGTTGTCCTGCACGGTAAATCGTCTGAGCCGACCGTCTTGTCCATTCATCCGGACGGGGTGGTCTTTCATGCCGCTCAAGATCTATGGGGCATGGAAACCTTTGCGGCGGAGGAGGCGGCAGTGGCCCGCTTTGCCTACCAACAGGAAGGATTTGCCAAGCGCGGCGCGGTGGTTATCGGTCCGGCTGGGGAAAATCTGGTCCGTTACGCGATAATTGCCAATGATAAATGGCGTTGCGCCGGACGGACCGGGGTCGGGGCGGTCATGGGCTCAAAACTGGTCAAGGCCATCGTCTTTCAGGGCGACCGCAAAAGGGCCTATGCCGACCCGGAGGGCGTGGCCGAGTATGCCAAGAATTTCTCCAAGACCAACATCGAGCATCCCGGGGTCAAGGCCTATAAGAAGATGGGCACGACGATGATGGTCACCCTCATGAACCATAACGGGGCCTTCCCGGCCCGCTACTGGAACCAGGGGACCGTTGACCACGTCGAGCAGATCAGCGGCGAGCGGTACCATGAGGAGCACGAGGTTAAGCCGCATGCCTGCGCCAAATGCTTCATGGCCTGTGGCCGTATGGCGAAGCTGAGCAAGGGGCGGCATAAGGATCTCAAGCTGGAAGGGCCGGAGTACGAAACCATCTACTCCTTTGGTGGCCTGTGCATGATCACCGAGATGGAGGAGATCGCCTATCTCAACGATCTCTGCGACCGCCTCGGCATGGATACCATCACCGCCGGCAATCTCTGCGCCCTATTTATGGAGGCAAAGAGCAAGGGCCGGGTTGATTATGAGATCGAATATGGCGATGCCGATCAGGTGGCGGCGCTGATCGAGAAGATTGCTGCGCGTCAGGATGTCGGCGACGTCCTCGCCGATGGCATTATTCGCGCCTCTAAGGAGTGGGGGCTTACCGACCTGGCGATCCACGTCAAAGGGCTTGAGCCTGCGGGGTATGAGCCGCGGGTCCTCAAGGGAATGGGGCTGACCTTTGCCACCTCTCCGCGTGGTGCCTGCCATCTGCGAACCACCTTCTATAAACCGGAATTGTCGGGAATGATTCCCCCTGATCAGATCAAGGATAAGGCGGCGCTGCTCATCGAGTTTGAGAACCGCCTGAATATCTTTGACACCCTGGTTCTCTGCCGCTTTTACCGGGATTTATATACTTGGGCGGAGCTGGAGAAAGCCATCACCCTGGCAACCGGGGTGGCAGCGGCCAAGGAAGACCTGGAGAAGATTGCCGCCCGGATCGTCAATATGACCCGGCAGTTTAATCTTCGCGAGGGTCTGCGGCCGGAAGATGACCATCTGCCGCCAAGGCTGCACAAGGAAAAGCTCCCGGATGGCCGGGCGCTTAGCGCAGACGAGATGGAGTACCTGCTGAACGATTACTACCGCCTTCGCGGCTGGGATCTTCAGGACGCCGCCTAAAGCTGAGTTGAGCAGCTTGTCTGCTCAAACGAAACGTATGCCCTTGTGGTATAAAAGATGCTGGCCGGGTGGTTTGAACCTTTCGCCCGGCGGCATCGGTTTTCACCAGTATGGCAAGGAGGCCCGGTGCACCCGGGTCTCCTTGTCGGCTCTTTTCCCTACTGCACACCTTTCGGAGCAATACCGCAATTGCCGTGAAGCTTGAGCCCGGCCCGCCCTTTCCCCTTGTCATCCATGCAAAAATACCGTATTGGTCGTTCTGGCCGGTCTTTAAAGATGTACCGATATTTCGAGAATGGAGTAAATATTGAATAATAACGAGATATTACGAAGTGTTCGCTATATCCTCTCCCTGGGCGATGAAAAGATGATTGCCCTCTTTGCTCTGGGCGGCTGCCGGGTTAGCCGCGAGCAGGTGTGTAACTGGCTGAAGAAAGACGATGATCCTGCACAGCAGAATTGCACCGACGGGGAACTTGCCCGCTTTCTCAACGGTTTGATCACCAAAAAAAGGGGGACAAAGGAAGGCCCGCCGGTCGAGGTGGAAAATCGCCTCAACAACAACATTGTTTTGCGAAAGTTGAAGATTGCCTTTAACCTGCAAAGTGTCGATATGCTGCAGATCATGGCCCAGGCCGGCTTGCCCATCAGTGACCATGAGCTGAGCGCCTTTTTTCGCAAAGCAGACCACAAACATTACCGCCCCTGCAAGGACCAGGTCTTACGAAATTTCCTGAAAGGTCTGCAGATGCGGTTTCGACCTCATGATCCCGGCCAGGCGAAACAGGCGGGGCAATCATCCACATACCTACCACCCGGAGAGCATGATGAAGAAGACCGAGTACCGCCGACCGTCTGGCAAAAACGCAAAAATTGACGCCTTCACAGTCGCCGAAGAAGATACCCTGCTGCACTTTTTGATCACCAAATTACCACAGAAGAGCCGCAACCTCGTCAAGACGGTACTGAAAGACCGGCAGGTTTTCGTTGAGAAGAAGGCGATAACGCAATTTGACCACCCCCTCATCCCCGGCCAGCAGGTGGAGGTACGATGGGACCGCGTCGCCGCGGCAACCGAGGGCCCGGGCTTGAAGATAATCCACGAAGACGAGGATATCATCGTCATTGATAAGCCATCCGGCCTTTTGACGGTGGCAACCGATAAGGAAAAGCGCAAAACCGCTTACGCCATGCTCAGTGACTACGTCAAGTCGCAGGATCCGCAGAATAAGATCTTCATTATTCACCGCCTCGACCGGGAGACCTCCGGCCTCCTGATGTTTGCTAAAAATGAAACCATCAAGAAAAAGATCCAGGAGACCTGGGAGACAACCATCGCCGAGCGCACCTACGTTGCCGTCGTTGAGGGCCGGGTTGAACCGGCGGAGGGTACCATCACCTCCTGGCTCACCGAGAGCAGTGCCCTGATCGTCTATTCCTCTCAAAAACCGCATCTTGGCAAAAAGGCCATCACCCACTACAAGAAAATCCGTGATAACGGCACCTTCTCACTATTGCAGCTGAATCTGGAAACCGGCCGAAAGCACCAGATCCGGGTGCACATGCAGGAGATCCATCACCCCATCGTCGGCGACGACAAGTACGGGGCAAGCGAAAATCCTCTCCGCCGTATGGGATTGCATGCCCAGGTCCTCGCCTTCATCCACCCGAAAACCAACAAGCTCTGCCGTTTCGAAACAGCCATTCCCGGGAAATTTTTGCGGCTCTTCGGTCCTGCCAAAAAACCCTGATTGCCGGCCGGCCATCATCAGGGCAAGACGTTTTTCCGAAAACGCCATAGTCAGGTCTCTTGTGGCATATTGAAGCCGCTCATCAAAAAGACAATTTGAAAGTCACAGACTTTCTATTTCTTTGCACACCTATGCGGCACCGCAGGTAGCCTACGGCAAGAAGGATGACGATATTTTTTCCGGGAGATGGAAAAAATCAAAGTGAGTTGAGCAGCTCGTCTGCTCAACGAAAGGTACGTCCTTGCCGTATATAGGCATCGAGCAGTATCAGACCCTGGTGAAAGTCTTTTTCCGGCGTGATCAGGCTGACGACAATCCGGTTGCTGTCCGCAAAGTCATAGAAGAATCCGGGGTGGACAATCAGGGAATACTTTTTAAGAAGATCCAAGCAGCATTGCTCGTCGCCAATGGTTTCCGGCAGGTTGATAATCGCATACCAGCCGCCCTCACGAACGCAAACGGGCATCTCCGTCTGTTCTTGCAGCAGCAATTCATTAACGTGGATACGGGCAAGAATCTCCTCCTGAACAGCCTTCTGGGTGGCAAGAAGCGGCGCTGCCGCCTGCTGGATCATGCTGTTTACCGAGAGGTAGGTGTCGGCAATGAATTCCAGGCGCTGTTTGGCCATTTTCTTGTGGTCCTCCGGACCGCCGCTGACATAGATCCAGCCGAGTTTTACCTGGGGAAGCGCCAGCACCTTGGAAAAGCCGCTGAGGGTGAAGGTCAGAGCCGCGGTATTGGATACTGCCGAATAGGAGCCGGCAGAATTGCCTGAGACTCTATAATCAAGGAATACCTCGTCGACGATTAACACAATCCCATGGGTTTGGCACAGCAAGGCGAGTTGTTGCAATTCCTCGCTGGTCATGTAGGAGCCAGTCGGGTTATTGGGGTTGACGACGACAATGGCCCTTGTCAGGCTAGAAATTTGCTGCCGAAGGGAATTGAAATCAATACGCCACTGCCCCGAAGCATTTTCACGCAGCATGTAGCGGGTCGGCCTGACATTTTCAAGAGTTGCGAGAAAATCGAAGAGCGGATAGCCGGGGGCGGGGATGAGTATCTCATCTCCTGGATCGGTGAGCAGCTTCATTAAAAAGCTGTAGGCCTCACTGGTACTGGCGGTGAGGAAAAGATCGTCGCTATCGATCAGTCCATGGTGGTTGTCCCGGTAATACCTTTTAATTGCCTGGCGGGCACTTTTCGTGCCTTGTGCCGACGGCTGGTAAGGATCGGCGGCACCGTGCTTTTTGGGGAGGGGTGGTGCCGAGGAAAACGCAAAGCCAGCGCTTGTTGGGTTTGATTGGGTGAGATCGAGAATTCTTGCACCGGAGGCCTTTTTTTCTTCGAGGATCGTGGTGAAGTCGTTGGGTTCGAGGCTTTTGGGGAGTCGTGAGGAAAAACGCATGTGGCTGAGGACCTGATGCTAAAGTTGAGTTAAGCTGTGAGTCGACTGAAACGAAACGTGTGCACTTGTTGGTATAAAGAAAATTTTGTACTTCGTCGATACGTAGAGTGTTCAGGCAATCTTTTCCAGGGAGGGAATCGATGAAACCACAAGAAGCAGTAAGTATTCTCATGCTCAGTCCGTGTTATTGGCTCATGAAAGTATCAGAACGGCGGGAATTGATCAAAGAATTCCTTGCCAGTTATGCCAGTATCGACATACCCTTTGCCTTCGGATCGAGAAAACGCAAGGGTGGCAACGGCTGAGGGTTTGGCGTTTCCCTCTCTGACATCTCTGATTCTGACCCTTCGGTCAATCCTTTTTTCAGTGTTTCCGCGTTGGCAATCCGTTTTGGCGACCAGAAAATATGGTGCCGCTGATCCTCTTCGCTGCCTTCAATCACCTCCTCTTGTCATGCCCGGCAAAACAAATCGGCGGGCCGCACATTTTACATTCCCGGGAAATCGATCTATCATAATTGCTGGAGTATTGGCGAAGGCCCCCTCATACCCATAAACGCATGGATTGTCAGGGGTTAAAAGAGAAATCCGGGAGAAATGGCATGGCGCACAGAACACCCAAGAAAACTAAGGTGCCGGATTATATTAAATATTTATTGTTGCCGGAAAACTATCCCCATCCTGTTGATGGGCCGGTGGAGCTTTTACAGACCCATATCTCCTTCGTGATTATCGCCGGAGAATTTGTCTATAAATGGAAGAAGCCGGTTTCATTCGGGTTTGTGGATTTTTCCACCCTGGCCACGCGGAAGTTTTTCTGTGAGCGGGAGGTGCTGCTCAACAGGCGTCTCTGTCCGGAGATATATCTCGACACAGTGCGTCTCTGCCGGGAAGGGCAGTCTTTTCGTTTACAAGGCAGCGGCGAGACAATCGAATACGGGGTGAAGATGGTAAAGATGCCCGAGGAGGGAATGTTGAACCGGGTCATTGCTGCCGGTCAGCTGCGCCGGGAACATCTTGCCCTCATCGTCGATATCCTTGTACCCTTTTACCGGCAGGCAGGGCAGGGCAAGGAGATTCGCGAAAATGGCCGGGCGAGCGCAGTTGCCAGAACGGTGACTAATAATTTTAACGAGACGGCCCGCTTTGTCGGCGGGGCATCACTCAGTGCAGACCGATTTGCCGGGATCAAGGAGCGTGCGCTGGCCTTCCTGGCGCGGGAAGAGCTCTTTAACGAGCGTATCGCCGCCGGCCGTATTCGCGATTGTCATGGTGATCTGTATTCCGGGAATATCTGCCTGGCGGCCCCAGAAAAAATTCATATCTTTGATTGTCTGGAGTTCAATGATAGCCTGCGCTTTATCGATATCTGTGCCGATGTGGCCTTTCTGGCGATGGATCTCGATTTTCATGGCCTTTCGTCATTGAGTGATTTTTTTATCAAGAGTTTTATCGACAGATCAGGCGACGACGGCTTGCTCACCATGCTCGATTTTTATAAGTGTTACCGGGCCTATGTGCGGGGGAAGGTCGGTCTGCTTGCCGCAGCCGATCCAGCGATTGCAGTTGTGGAGGCGAGCCGTTGGCTGGATTCCGCCGGGCGTTATTTTCAACTCGCCGAGGAGTATGCAAGGCGGATATGAAAGAAGAGGGTGTAAGGGACAAAAGGGTGGTGGTGTTTTTCGGTTTGGTCGCCTCGGGTAAGAGTTTTGTCGCCAAGGCCTGGGCGCACAAGCATCAGTTTCCCTATTACAATACCGATGTGGTCCGCAAAGGTTTGGCCGGAATCAGGGCCACCGATGCCCGTCCGGAAGCACGGGATGAAGGCATATATTCCAAGGCCTTCAGCCGTTTAACCTACGACGCCCTGGTGGACCTTGCCCTGCATGATCTTGCTGACCCAGCCGTATCTTGGGTGGTCCTTGATGGTTCCTATCATGCTCGGGCTGAGCGGGATAGAGTTCGCGCGCGTTTTGACGGGCTGGCCCGGGTGGTTTTTATCCTGTGCAGTTGTGGAGAAGATGTAACGAAGACACGTCTCGCTAAACGGGCAGCAGATCCGGCAGCAGTGTCTGATGGTCGTTGGGAGATTTATCTCCAGCAGAAGGAGAATTTCGAAGAACCGGAGGAGCTTCCGTCGTGGCAACTGAATCGGCTTGACACCAACAAGGAGGTCGACTCTCTGCTAACTTTTCTGGATTGCCTGCTTTTGCAGGGCAGGAATGGGAGAGAGATATAATCTTCCATTCCTGATAGAACCAGTCGGCTGGCCTGTTTCTGTTTAGTAGCTGAAATCAAACATCATGGCAACATCACTCGAGGCAGGCTGGTCAAACGAGGAATCGCCGGTCGCCCTGAGGGCCAAGGAGCGCTTGTCATGCTTGCTCATGATGGAGAACTGCAGGTTTTCGGTGACGGCTATGCCAAGTTTAATGGCCAGATCAAGGGAGCTGATCTTGTTGTCAAAGTTAGCAACATTACTGATATCTTCTCCATCCGTATACCGTACCAGCATCGACAGGGACCAGCCGCTATCCTGCGGTGCGAGTTGGGTGCTGAAGCCGAGCATCCGTTTTGGAACAACCGCAAGCTGGTCTTCTGCCAAGGAATGATCAAAGTAGGTGAGTGACGGAGTAAAGCTCAGCCAATCGCTGGGATGGTAGTCACTGGCCAATGTCATGCCGTGTCGCACAGCAGTCTCATCGGTTTGACCAAGGTCATAGCTGCTTGACAGGGTGGCGGCAGATTCACTTCCGGGCCAGGGAGCTGAGCTGTCAAAGGTCTCGTGGAAGGCACTGAGGCTGATATCGAAGCCATCAAAGAGCGTTTGATTGTAACCAATTTTGTGAAAGCCTAAAGAAGCGGACCGGTCATTATCAATGGCGAAGGGGTCGAAGTCGACAGCTTCAAGGTCTTGCAGGGCGGGAGAGTAAGCTGTGAATTCATTGCGGCCGAAATACGAAACAAGGCCACCTTCAGAAACCGGCATATCCAGGTACTGCTCAAAACGGTACTCGTTGTTATTGTCACCGGTGGAGCTGAGAGCTGTGTGGCGCTTGGAGCCGACGAAGCGTTTTTTCCAGTATTTGTCGGCGAGGCTGGAGACGATAATGCCTTCACTGCTGCTGGCATGAATAAACTGTCCGTCGGAGAGATACACCCCGACATGGTTGATCCGTTTTGTCTTTTTCTTTTTGGTAGTGCTGCCAAAAAAGACCAGGTCGCCGGTTTGCAGCTCGCGGGTATCGATCTTTTGCAGTTCTGGGGACTGAAACTGGTCACCGGAGCTGTGAGGAAGCTCGATACCCAGCAGCCGGTCGTAGACCGTCCTGGCAAAGCCAGAGCAGTCAAAACCTTTTTTGGATGTGCCCCCTTTGCGATAGGGAGCGCCAAGGTACTCTTTCACCTCATTGGCAAACTGCTGATCGGAAAGACCACTCGATGATAATGATGAGTCAGAACGACTTTCAACGGCTGAAACCTGAGAAGTCGAAATGGCGATAACTACGCAGCAAACGATACAAATGAGACTTTTGTAAAACAGACAGGGTCGGATTTGTCTTTGCATGGTCCTCTCGTCAGTATTTTTCTGGCTTAGAGTTTTTTGCAATCTTGCATGGGACAGAACGTTTCAACCTTCCGCCATGCACCTTCTCCTGGGTGAAATGAGCTATTTCCCCGAAAGGCAGATTTTTAAATGCAAGTTGTGCAACCTCTTCTTAAGAATCCGGGAAATTGCATCCCCGGAAAAAATCAATTTCACAGGAAATAGACTATTAGGGGGGACTTTGTCAACCCTAAATCTGTTTTGAATCAATAAAATGTGCAATAAATCCGCCATAATCGATTAAGGAGAGGGGTTGTTGACGGTAAAGAAAACACCGGAGTTCCGTGACTTTTCGCAAAAGAAGAGGTGTTTTGGCGGCAAGGGGCGAGGTGTCTCGATTTTTCTGCTTTTTGGGGAGCCTATTGACAGGAAGGATAGAGCCGATCTACACTTCGAGGCGATATCGGGATGGAGTATATAGTAGATGTCGATGTGTGGAAATCATCAAATCCGCGGAGGGGAGGATCATCATGGAAAACCTGAGTGCCACCGAGTTATACGCAAGGTATACCAATAAGGAAATGACCCGGCGACAGTTTCTCGACAAGCTGGCCGTTGTCGCTGGGGGGGTTGCCGCGGCATACGCGGTTCTTCCGTTGCTGGAAGGGAGCCCTGCCCAGGCGGAGATCGTTGCCGCCGGCGATACACGGCTTGCTGCACAAGTGGCACAATTTGCAGTGGCCGGTGGCCAGATGTCAGGATACCAGGCCCAGCTCAAAGGTGCCGGAAAGCAGCCCGCCATCCTGGTGGTGCATGAGAACAGGGGGTTGAATCCCCATATCGAAGATGTTGCCCGGCGGTTTGCCCTGGAGGGCTTTCTGGCACTCGCCCCTGATGCCTTGTCGCCGTTTGGTGGTTCTCCTGCCGATCCCGAGAAGGCTATCGCCATGATCAAGGAGCTTGATATGGGGGGTACGGTGAAGAATTTTGCCGCAGCTGCCGCCTATCTCAAGACGCATCCACAATCAACCGGCAAGGTCGGGGTCGTCGGCTTCTGCTGGGGTGGTGCCGTGGCCAATTACCTGGCGGTGCAATCGGCTGATATCATTGCCGCCGTGCCGTACTACGGCAAGCAGCCGCCGACGGAGGATGTGGTGAAGATCAAGGCATCCTTGCTTCTCCATTATGCCGAACTTGATGAACGCATCAATACAGGGATTCCCGATCTCAAGGAGGCCCTGCAAAAGGCCGGGGTTGAGCATGAACTCTATATGTATGCGGGGACGGAGCATGCCTTCAACAACGACACCAATCCCGCCCGGTACAACAAAGTGGCGGCGGAACTGGCCTGGAAACGGACCATCGACTTTTTGACCCGGAAGTTAAAGAGCTGACGGAGGCTTATGCACCGCCGCAGCATTTTTTGAATTTCCGGCCGCTGCCGCACGGACAGGGCTCATTTCTGCCCGTGGCGGCGGCCGCCGGGGCTTGCGATCCCACGGGTCTTTGCCATTGCCGGGCGATCTCCCGCACAAAGGGGGCGCAGTGGCTAAAAAAGAGTTTGTAACCGTCACAGAGGTAGTTGCCCTTCATTGCCTCGCCCGGCAGGTCGATAAAACGATTCTTGGGGCACTCACCATTGCACATCGTCAAGACCTCGCAGGATCGGCATACCTGCGGCAAAGAGGTGCGCTTGCCTTCGCCGAAGGCCGCCAGCTGCTCTGAGGCGAGGATCTCCGCCAGCTCGGTCTGTCGAAGGTTGCCGATGCACCATTCGGGCTGGACAAAATGATCGCAGGCGTAGACGTCGCCATTGAATTCGACGACCGGAATCTCACCGCAGGTCGGTCGAAACAGGCAAAGCGAGTGATCCTGGTGAAAGGCGGTGCGCGCCGCCTCTTCGAAAATTTGCACCTTGATGGTGCCGATATCCTTTGCCAGCCACAGGTCAAAAATCGTGCATAAAAAGGCGCCGAAGGCCTCCGGTCCCACCGTCCGGTTGCTGACACCGCCAGGGGTGTGTTCGACAAGCGGCAGAAAACTCAGATATTTCGCGCCGATGCCTGTAAAGAAACGGTACACCTGCAGGGGGAACATGACGTTGTGGTCGCTGATTACGCAGAGAATATCGGGAACAATCCCCTGGTTGACAAGGCAGGTATAGCCGCGCATGGCGGCAGCATGGCTGCCCCCTCCTTGCTTGGTTGTCCGGTAGAAATCATGGATTTCCGCCGGTCCATCAAGGCTCAGGCCGACGGAAAACCGGTTTCTTGCCAAAAACTCCGCCCAGGCATCGTCAAGCAGGGTGCCATTGGTCTGGATGCCGTTGGTAATCTGCCGGTTTGGCGGGCAATATTGATGTTGCAGCTGGATGATGCGCTGGAAATAGGCCATGCCGAGGAGGGTCGGCTCGCCGCCATGCCAGGAAAAATGCGCGGTCTTGCCGGGGTGGGCGGCAATATGTCCACGGATGTAGGCCTCCAACAGATCGTCGGCCATGCGTGGCAGTGGTTCTTCGGCAAAGAGTTCAGACTTGCCGAGGTAATAGCAATAGCGGCACTGCAAGTTGCAGCGATAGCTGGCGGGTTTGGCGAAGATCTGGAAGTCGGTGAGTTTTCTGCCCATATCGGCTGCCTGGGAAGGATTGATAGATTGAAGCAGCTGTGCCGTTCTGCCATCGGTTGCTCGGGTTTTACCACCGCGGGCTTGCTATCCGGCAACACCCCGCAAGGGGATCAAGTGCCTTAGAAATTTTCCCCCAAAAGCCGGGGATGATTTTCTAAGGCACTAACCCCTAAACAGCAACAAAAGGGATCAAGTACCTTGACGAAAAACCTCCCCTAAAAAGCAGGGGATGATTTTCTAAGGTACTAAAAACTTCAAGGTGAAGAAACATAAATACCAAGCCTACGGTTGACATCGGCACGACTTTACTTGATACTGATGGGGATATGGTTTGCGGATTATTGGCAATTCTGGTGTGTTAGCATGGTCCACATAAGGAGGAGGCAGGAGTGAAAACGGTATATTGGTTGCAAGGTGGCGGCTGTGGAGGGGATACCTTCTCCTTTTTAAGCAGTGAGTATCCGGACATTGTCGAGCTCTTGCGGACCCTCGACGTTGAACTGCTTTGGCATCCCTCACTTTCCCATATCTCGCCTGATGCCCACGATTGCCTCCTGGAAGAAATTCTTGCCGGCCGGCAGGCCCTCGACATCCTCCTCGTTGAGGGCTCGGTAATCTGCGGGCCGGCGGGTACCGGGATGTTTCATACCGTTGACGGGCATCCCAAAAAAGAGCGACTGTATGAACTCGCCTCGCAGGCAGGGGTGGTCATTGCTGTTGGCACCTGTGCGTCTTTTGGCGGGTTTGGCGCCGATGATGCGATAGAGGCCACCGGCCTGCAGTTTACCAAGAAACAACGCGGCGGTTTTCTCGGTAATGATTTTCTTGGGAAATCCGGCCAGCCGGTGATCAATCTGGCGGGATGTCCCTGTCATCATGACGTCATCGCCGGGGCGCTTATGTCGGTTGTCAGAGGGGTGATTCTGGAACTCGACAAGTATGGCCGGCCGCTCGAATGGTATAACACCACTATTCATCAGGGGTGTACCCGAAACGAGTATCATGAGTACCGGGTGGAGGAATCCGACTTTGGCGAAATGGGCTGCCTGTTTTTCCATATGGGCTGTGCCGGGCCGCTGGTGCCGGGGCCCTGTAATAAATTATTGTGGAACCAGCAGTCTTCGAAAACCCGCGCCGGCGTACCTTGTTTCGGCTGTACTGATCCGGAGTTTCCGAGGGCGTCGCCATTCTTCCAGACACCGAATATCGAGGGTATTCCGTTGTCTTTGCCGATGGGAGTGAATCGCGCCCATTATATGGTGTACAAAGGGATGGCCGCAGCCGCTGCGCCACAACACCTGCGGAACAGGAAATCGAAAGTGTAGATCGGTCATGAATCAATGTGAGTATTCGTAATGAAGGGGACAAGGACCAAATGGTCAAGATAGCGAAAGGAATAAACATTCCTCTGAATAGAGCTGAGGGCGATCTCGAGATCAAGGTTGACATGGAGGATGGGGTCATTACCGAGGCGTGGAGTGCCGGAACCCTGTACCGGGGCTTTGAAGGGATGATGCAGGGTCGTGGAGCCTTGGATGGCTTGGTGGTGACACCGCGGGTTTGCGGGATTTGCAGCATCACCCACCTCAATGCAGCCACCGAGGCCTTGGAGGCTATTGTCGGCATTGCTCCTCCTGATAACGCCAGGAGGTTGCGTAATCTCGCCTTAATGGTTGAAACCATGCAGAGTGATGTCCGTCAGGCTATTCTGATGTTTATGGTGGATTTTGCCAATCGTGACGCGTATCATGACCATCCGCTTGGCTATGAGGCGCATCAGCGCTATCAACCGCTCGCCGGTCATGCCGCGTTGGCGGTCATCCGGGAAAGCAAACTGCTGGTGCAGGTCTTGGCCATGATAGGCGGTCAATGGCCGCATACCTCGTTCATGGTCCCCGGCGGAGTCACCTCCATTCCCGAGAGTTCCAAGCTCCTCCAGTGTAGCCTGGTGGTTGACCGGTTTCAGTCATGGTACGAGAAAAGTATCCTCGGTTGTTCCCTGGAACGCTGGCTGGCGGTGCGCAGTTCTGATGATCTCGCGGCCTGGCTTGACGAAAGTCCGGCGCATCGGGACAGCGATGTGGGTTTTTTTCTGCGCTTCTGCCGTTTGGCCGGGCTCGACACCATGGGCAAGGGGCCGAACCGTTTCCTTTCCTACGGCAACCTTCCCTTGCCTGCCGAGACTGGTCTGCAGGGCAGTGGCGGCAGATTGATGGCCGCCGGTTGCGCCGTTGGAACGACGGTCTTTCCTTTGCAGGCGGCAAAAATCACTGAAGATGTTTCCCATTCCTGGTATGAGCAGGGCGGCGATCCGCTGCATCCGTTTTCCGGTAAGACCAAGCCTTACGCCTCAGGGCAAGGCGGCCGGTTTTATTCCTGGGTCAAGGCACCCCGCTACGGCGGTGAAGTTGTCGAGACCGGGCCGCTTGCCGAGATGCTCATCGATGGCAATCCTCTCTTTCACAGCCTGATCACCGAAAACGGACCGAATGTCATGGTCCGGCAGCTGGCCCGTCTGGTGCGGCCGGCGCGGCTTCTCGCCCCGGTGAAAACCTGGCTGGATGAATTGCAGGTGAAACGCCATGAGAGCTTCTATCAATCGGTGAAGTCTATCCCCGACGGTCAGGGGGCCGGTATGATCGAAGCGGCCCGTGGGGCTTTGGGGCACTGGGTGAAAATCCAGGATGAGAAGATCTCCCAATACCAGATCATCACCCCCACCGCCTGGAACGGCTCGCCGCGTGACGAACAGGGAGTTCGCGGGGCATGGGAGGAGGCCTTGATCGGCACACCGATCAAGGACGTTCGCAATCCGGTCGAGGCCGGACATGTCGTCCGGTCGTTTGACCCATGCCTGGTATGCGCCGTTCACTGCCTGGAAAAGGGGGAACAAAAAGGAACCGTGCGTATTGGTCTGGGCCGATGAGGGCAACCATCATCTGTATCGGCAATCGCTTTGTTCCAGAAGACGCCGCCGGTATGGCTGTCTTTGACAGATTGCAGGCAATGCGGCCATTGCCTGCACAGGTCGAGCTCGTCGAGGGCGGGCTTGCCGGGCTCAATCTCCTGCCGCTTTTGGAGCGGGGCGGCAGGGTGGTCTTTGTCGATGCGGTGCGGGGTTTTGCCGGGGAAGGGGAGATCGTCCTTTTGACCCACGAAGAAATCTGCCAGGCGAAGGCTGCCCCTCATCACGACCATGGCGCTGGTCTAGCCTATGTCCTTGCCGTGCTGCCCAAGGTTTATGACGGCGAACTGCCGGAGGAGATTGTTCTCCTGGGGCTGGAAGGAAGGTGTGCGGTGCAAACCGTTGAAAAGGCAGCGGCGATGGCGGTTGTCATCGCCACGAAGGGGCTGAGGGGTCTGCGGTGATGGAAAAAACGCGAGAAGAGATGCAGCTGGAAATCGACATGCTGCGCCAAGAGATCAAGGTGGCCCGTGAGGCGGCGGAGATTACCTCCGATCTCGTGGTGAAGCAGTTTGAGCAAACCGAGCAGATGCTCCATCGCTTCCAGGTTGCCGACTCCGAACGGCAGGCGGTGCTTGATGGTGCCACTCAGTTGTCCATTATCGCCACCTACCTGGATGGCACCATCCAGCTCTTCAGCAAGGGTGCCGCAACCCTGCTCGGCTACAGCCCCGGCGAGATGATCAATCACAAAAATATCCTGTCTCTTCATCTTGCCGAGGAGCTTGACTATTACGGCAGGAAGGTCTGTGGCATACCGGAGTCGAGCCTTCATGGCATGAAGGTATTTGAGCAGTTTGTCAAACAGAAACAAAGCCGCGCTCAGGAATGGGTGTATGTCTGTAAAGATGGTTCGTATCTAACAGTGAGTCTGTCGGTTACCAGCCTGTTCAGTCCCATGGGGCGGGTTGTCGGCTATCTTTTCACGGCGATGGACATGACTCACCAGAAGCAGATGGAGCGCGAACTCATAGCCGCCAAGGAGCAGGCGGAGGCGGCCAATGCCTCGCGCGGGGATTTTCTGGCGCGGATGAGCCACGAGATTCGCACCCCGATGAATGGCATCATCGGCATGGCCTCCTTGCTGCGCAAGACGGAGCTGAGCGACAAACAGGGGCATTATGTCGAAAAGGTACTGAGTTCCGCCAACACCCTGCTCGGTCTGATCAATGATATCCTTGATTTTTCGAAGATAGATGCCGGCAAGCTGCAGCTTGAGGAAGTGCCCTTTAACCTGGAAGAAATTCTTGGCAATATTGCCACGGTGGTCGGTATTCAGGCGGAGAAAAAGGGGTTGGAGTTTATCTTTCGGATCGACTCGGGGGTCTCGCTACATCTCATCGGCGATCCCTTGCGTCTTGGTCAGGTGCTGATGAATCTTGCCGGTAATGCGGTGAAATTTACCGATCACGGCGAGATCGTCATCGCCGTCGACATCGCCGACCGCGAGGAAGACTCTCTCACCCTGCGATTTTCCGTCCGTGATACCGGTATCGGTCTACAACCGGACCAGGTGGCTCGGCTCTTTTCGGCGTTTACCCAAGCCGATGATTCAATCACCCGCAAATACGGCGGCACCGGGCTCGGCCTGGCCATCTGCAAACAATTGACGGAGTTGATGGGTGGCAGGATATGGGCCAATAGCCTGCCGGGGCAGGGCATGGAGTTCGTTTTTACTGCCAAAATGCGCCTGCTCGAAAGAGCTGAGAGCCAGGTAATCGGCCCAGCGTCGTCCCTCCGGGGCATTCGCGCCCTGGTCGTTGATGACAACGGGGCGGCGCGGGAAGTACTTTCGTCCATGCTCGGTTCCTTGAATATGCGAGTCGATACCGCCGTCGATGGGATGTCGGCGATCGCCTGTCTGGAGCAGGCAGTTGAAGAGGGGAAACCCTATGACGTTGTGCTTCTTGACTGGATTATGCCGGGTATTGACGGCATCGAGACGGCCAGACGGATTAAGGGCAATTCGGTGCTTGCCCGCGTTCCGGCGATGCTGATGGTCACCGCCAATGGCCGCGAGGAGGCCTATGTCGAGGCGGAAAAGGTTGGCCTTGACGGATTTTTGCTCAAACCGGTGTATGCCTCGGTGATGTACGATGCCCTGGTGGATATCCTGGGCGTAGAAAGTATGGCCAAACCTTCGACTATGAGCAGAAATGATAACACGGCGGTTGATCTTAATGAAATTGCCGGGGCGCGAATTCTTCTGGTCGATGATAACCTGATCAATCAGGAGGTGGCGAGTGAATTTCTCAAAGATGGCGGGATGGCGGTGACCATTGTCAGTAACGGCCAGGAATGTCTCCAGGCCCTGGAAAACAATTCCTTTGACTTGCTGCTCATGGACATTCAGATGCCGGTCATGGACGGGCTTGAGGCAACGAGAAAGATCCGGGAAAACCGTGCCTTGCAGTGTCTGCCGATTATTGCCATGACCGCCCATGCGATGATCGGCGACCGGGAAAAGAGCCTGGCCGCCGGGATGAATGACCATATCACCAAACCTATTGATTCAGCGGTACTCTACCGCACCCTACAAAAATGGCTGCGGGGAAGAGTTACGGCAGTGGAGGAGCATTCGGAGCCTGAGGCAGCGGCTGCGACCCCTGCCGAGGCGTCCATCCTGCCGGCCCATCTACCGGGGATAAACCAAAGCGCGGCGTTGTTGATTCTTAACAACAAGACCGATCTTTTTTTGAAGATGCTCAATGAATTTAAAAAGAGTTTCAGTTCGCTGCCCACCCTTCTGCGGGAGCTGTCCGGCGTCGGCGACTGGCCGGAGATCGGCAAAAAGGCCCATACGGTCAAGGGTGTTGCCAGCTACATCGGGGCATTTGCCCTGATGCGGGCGGCGGAGCAGTTGGAGAATGCGGTACGAACCGACCAAAGGGAGGCAGCTGGACAACATTTGGCTCCCTTTGTCGAGGCACTTGATGAAATTCTTTCTTCTCTAGCGATTCTGCCGCCTGCCGATGGATTGCAAGACCAAGAGCCGCTCGAGATTCCGAAGAGAGAGGTCAGTTTTACAGCAGTTGAAGAACCGCTTCTGCGCTTGATTACTCACCTGCAAAAAGGCGAGCTGATCGCCGAGGAGCAGTTTCTTGTTGTGGAAAAGCTCCTCTCCGGCACCGCCTATGCCCACCAATCGCGAAAAATCGCCTATCTAATCGAGGATATCGAATATGCCGCGGCGGCGGAACAGGCCAGGGTCTTGTTCGATACTATCAAGCAAAAAGGTGTGAACTGACCATGGAGCAGAAGGACAAACCGCGCATTCTGATAGTCGATGATGAAAAGATGAACCTGAAGGTCCTGGCCGATCTTTTGAAGGAGGAATACTCCCCGGTGCTGGCCAGAGATGGTGAGCAGGCTTTGCAGCACGCCCTTGGTGATTCGCCGCCGGATCTCATTCTTCTTGATGTGGTGATGCCGCAGATGGGCGGCTACGAAGTTATTAAACATCTGAAAAATAACGATAAAACCAATAAAATCCCGGTCATCTTCGTTACCGCTCTCGACTCCGTCCTTGATGAAGAGCATGGCCTGAAGCTCGGGGCAGTTGATTACATCACCAAGCCCTTTTCTCCGCCCATTGTAAAAATTCGCATTGCCAATCATCTGCGCATTGTCCACCAATACCGGTTGCTCGATCAGCTGGCCTATCTCGACGGCCTCACCGAGGTATCCAACCGCCGTCGTTTTGACGATGTATTTCAGAAGGAATGGTCCAGGGCCAGCCGCAACGGTTCCCCGATATCTCTGGCCATGGTGGATGTCGATTTCTTTAAACCCTATAACGATCATTACGGCCATGCCATGGGTGACCGCACCCTGCGGCGGGTCGCCAAGGCGCTTGGCAGTGTCCTTATGCGGCCGGCAGATGTCATCGCCCGCTATGGCGGTGAGGAATTTGTATTACTCCTGCCGGAGACCGACGCCTTTGCGGCAAAAGGAGTCGCCGAACGGGCCTTGCAAAAAATTGCCCGGCTGAATATCCCCCACCTTTTTTCGGGGGCTGCCAAACACGTGTCAGTGAGCATCGGGCTTGTGACCTCGCAAATCAGCGACGGCCTCACCGCCAAAATCTTTATGGCGGCGGCCGATAAAAATATGTATCAGGCCAAGGAAAACGGCCGAAATCGCATCGTTGCCAGTGTGCTCGGTTTTTAGTGCTTCGTCTGTTGTGAAAACGCCCGCCGTCCCCGCCACAACCGAATTTTTGTTACCATCCAGATAGAGAAAAAAACCCCCTAAAAAATATTGTGCGGCACAAAGAAATACACTACCATGGTGCCGATTTGGGAAAAGTTGCGAATGGACCGGTCTTAAGGGAGGAGGCCGACTACCACATTTTGCTTTTCATCACAACCAGTAAGCCCCACCCATCTCTGATATCCTGCCGGTTGTCAGTGCCATCATGCATAAGCCATTACAAGAATTTCAAGACGAATTGAACCAGCTCTTTGCCAAAGCTTGCGAAGACCAGCAAAACGGCCGGCTCGACGATGCCGGACGGTCGTATCTCAAGCTGCTTGACTACTTTGCCGAGGTGCCGGTCCTGCATTACAACCTCGGTCTGGTTTACTATGGCCAGGGCTACTATGCACAGGCCCGGGATGCCTTTATCAGGGCGGCGGAGCTGCAGCCGGGCGATGCCGATATACTCTTTAATCTCGCCCTCAGTAAAAAACGTGCAGGTGACCCGGAAGGGGCCATAATCGCCTACCAAGAGGTGCTGAGGGAGCATCCGGCGGACGTCGACGCCCTGTACAATCTGGCCGGCTGTTACAAGGATACCTCGCAGTACACCCTGGCCATGGCCACCTATCGCGAGGTGCTGGCCTTGGCTCCAGAGCACCAGTCGGCGAACAGCAATCTCGCCTTTCTCTACCATCTGGCGGGCGATGTTGACCAGGCGGTGTGGTATTACCGCATGGTTTTACGGCACAACCCGGAACACCAGGCGGCAAAACATATGGTCGCCGCATTGACCGGAGAACTCGCCACCTCTTCCCCCGATCTCTATGTTAAAGAGGTCTTCGACAATTATTCCGAATATTTTGAACGCAGTCTGGTCGGCGATCTTGAATACTGTGTGCCAAAGAGCATCAGGGCCCTCTTTGACCGAATCTTTGCCGGGGAAAAGAGCTTTGCCCACGGCCTCGATCTCGGCTGCGGCACCGGCCTTGGCGGTCAGGCCTTCGCCGATCTGGTGGAGATTCTCGATGGCCTCGATTTGTCGGACAAGATGATTGCCATGGCCGCGAAAAAGGGCATTTATCGCCAGCTCCACGCCGCCAGCATTGCCGGGTTTCTGCAGGAGGTCGAAGAGAGTTTTGATTTTTATCTGGCCGCCGATGTCTTTGCCTATGTCGGCGATCTGCAGGAGACCTTTACTCTCCTCCGGCGGCGCGCCCGACCCGAGGTCCTGTTCTGCTTTTCCACCGAGGCCGGACAAGATTACCCCTATCACTTGGAAACCACTGGACGTTTTGCCCACTCGCCGCAGTATATCGACGAGGTGGCCAAGGCCACCGGCTGGCAGGTCGTTGCCAGGCAGGAAACCGCTCTGCGCAAGGAAATGGGGGCCTGGGTACAGGGAGATCTTTGGCTGCTACGTCTCGCCCCCGATAACTTGGGTATGAAATAGTGAACTTTTGCTTTAGAAGGGCGGTTCGGAAGAAAACTGCAGGAGTCTGCCGGTAAGCGGGTGGAGAAACTGCAAAAAGGTCGCATGCAGGCACATCTGCTCACCGTCCCGTCCGGTACCGTACAGGCTGTCGCCGACAATCGGCGCGGCAAGCCCCAGGGGATGGGCGGCGTGTACCCGCAGCTGGTGGGTGCGACCGGTGAGGGGGGTGAAGATGACCCGGGTATAACTTCCCTCAACTGCGACCTTTTGCCAGCCGGTGATCCCCAGTTTGCCATGCAATGGGTCGTAAATCTGCAGGGGGCGGTTGTCCGGATCAAGACGGAAGGGCAGGCGGATTTCGCCACCTTCACCGGCAACAATTCCCTCCAGGAGCGCCATATAACGCTTAGTAACCAGGCGATCCTCGAACTGCCGGGACAGTACCCTGTGTGCCAGGGCGGTCACGGCAAAGACCATCAGCCCGGAGGTGTACATGTCGAGACGGTGCACCGCCGGTTGGCCGATCATCGCCGGAAAGCGGCGGCGCAGTCTGGCCGCGACGCAGTCCTGCTTGTCCGGGCCGCGACCGGGCACGGCGAGCAGGCCGCCAGGCTTACCAACGACGACGAATGCTTCATCGGCAAAAACAATTTCCATCTCTTCATCCATGTCTGATTGCATGGCCGGTCATTCTTCCAGGCCGCAAAGCATAAAACCAAGAATCGGCTGACATTTTTCCCGGCAAGAACCACTGAAGGTACCGTGTTGCCGGGTGCCGGAGGGGTTCTCCCGTCCCCAGTAAAATTCGGTGAGACCCACCGGTCGCAGCTGGTTCCGGGCGGCATAATTCAAGAGTTTTGGCGCGCAGCAGTCGCCGGTCCCAGTCGGCATGCCGGATTTTTCCCCGTAAAAGGCCTCGTCGAGACCGACCGTTTCTCCCCGGAAATTGCTGAGCCGGTACAATCCATGCATCTCCCGCATCAGCTGTTGGGATTGCCGGCGCCGTTCCCGGCGCAGGTTCAGCCATTTTTCATCATGGGCCCGGCAGCCGTCGATATCCCGGCTCAGGGCCTTGATCCGCGGCTCCACCAGCGCACTGAGTGCCATAAATTCATCCACCGGAAAAAGCGGCGGCACCCAGCCGTCGACCAGCCAGAAACCGTTGTACTGGCCCGAGAAGGCGCGCAGAATAGTAGTTGTCCCGTCCGGACCTAGACATTCGAGGATGCCGAACATCTTGCCTCGCGCCGGGCCAAGGAGCCAATCGGTTGCCAGGGCCGGCAGAGCAGGGGAATGGCCAGCAAAAAGATCGATGGTCCCTTGGTCAGTCAAGAGATCCATGAGTTGCCGGCTATGGGCGAGGGTGTTGCCCGGGCCGAGCCAGTGTTTCCGGCCGCATCGCCTGCAGAAACCGCCACTTTTTATGACGTCGTTGCCGGTTCCGGCATGTATTGGCCTGGGTGGTTGATGGAAAATCATTTTTGCGCGGTGCCGGTGGTTCTTCCTGGATAGGGGCCTTGGGGACTGGGGCAAGATACACCGCCCGGGAGCAAATGCCCAATCTTTTCCGGGGTACGGGAAAGCAATGGTTGTTGTGCCCTGGCCGATTGGCAAGGCCTTGCTTCCGCTTAAAATTTTAATGTGGTATTGTACCTGCGAGCTGGCCATTTTTTTTCCGGGGCCGGCATATTTCCCGGCAGAGCCGCAACGCCTATAAAAGAAGGAAGAAAATCATGACATTACAGCGGCAAGACAGCACCGGCGCCTTCCACGATCTGGGACCGGACCGGGTGCTGAATCTCGTTGAGAAGGAACTGGGCATTCGCTGCAACAACCTGTTTCGCACCCTCAATAGCTACATCAACCGGGTATTCGAGATCGAAACGGAAGAGGGCATCCGGCTGGTTGTGAAGTTTTACCGGCCCGGTCGATGGTCGAAAAAGGCCATCCTTGATGAACATAAATTCCTCAGTCAACTGGCGGAGCAGGAGATTCCGGTCATCGCGCCCCTCCTGTTCCGGGATGGTGAGACCCTTGCCGCAAGCGATGGGCTTCTCTACGCCGTTTTCCCGAAATGCGGCGGCCGCAGCAGCGATGAGTTTACCGATGAGCAGTGGCTGCAGCTCGGCCGCTTGATCGGCAGGGTCCATAAAGTCGGCGAGACCGCCAAGGCGAAACACCGGATAACCCTGGCACCGCAGCAATCGACTCTTAGCCAGCTCCAGTATCTGCTTGCTTCCCCCTGCGTCACCGAGGAGTTGAAGCCTCTTCTTAACTCCACGGTATTGCGGATAATTGCCGCAATCGAACCGCTTTTTGCTACAACCAAGAACATCCGCATTCATGGCGATTGTCATTTTTCCAACATCATAAACCGGCCAGGCGAATCTTTGCATCTCATCGATTTTGACGATATGGCCATGGGCCCGCCGGTCCAGGACGTCTGGATGCTGCTGCCCGGAGGAGCGGACGAGGCGGTGGTTGAACTCGACCTCTTCCTGGAGGGATATGAGACCTTTCGGGCCTTTGACCGGCGGACCCTCCGCCTCATCGAGCCGCTCCGGGCGATGCGTTTTATCCACTATATGGCCTGGTGTGCCCATCAGGTTGCGGCGGATGGGATGACCAGAGCCATCGACGGCTTCGGTACCCGCGACTATTGGCAGCGGGAGATTGACGACCTGGTCGATCAAGAGAAGCGAATTGCCGAGGATAAGCAGCCTTCCGGCAATGTTCTTTAGGCCCGGTCAGGGGCAGGTCCTACCTCCCCCCGGCGGCATCACGCCAGAAGGCCAGCAGCCTTTGCGACAGGCTCAGGTTGTTGGCCCTGGCGACGCCCGCCACCTCCTTGAAATCAATCTGATAACGGCTGGCCAATTTGTTCAGATCCTTGTCCTTTCTGGCAAGGAGCCGCCAGGGGATGGGGCCGGTCATCGCCAGGGCGACGATATTGCCCCGCTGGGGAACGGGCAGGTACAGGGCATCGGCAAAATGGCCGGCAATTAGGGCCTTGATGTCCCGGTAGCGGGGCGCATCGCTGCTCCAGAGATTGCAGCTCATTACTCCGCCGTTTTTCAGCCGTGCCGAGCAGGCAGCAAAAAATTGCGCCGAATAGATGGTCGGCGCCATACCCTGATCATCAAAGGCATCGACCAGGATGAGGTCGTAACTTTTGTTGACTGTGTCCTGTAGAAATTCCAGGCCATCCTGGCAGTGGAGGACGATCTGCTCGCTTTCCCTGAGGCGGAAATAGCCCTGCGCCAGGGCGAGGATATGCGGCGAAGAGTCGACGCCATCGATGTAACAGCCAGGAAAATGGTGGGAGTAAAAACGGACCAATGAGCCGGCCCCGATGCCGACAATAAGGATATCCCGAGGATCCGGTTGGAGGAGGAGGCTTGCCGCCATATACTGGGTGTAGGGAAGAATCAGGGTCTGGGGGGAGGATAAGGACATCCGGCTCTGCAGATGTTCGGAAGCGAAATACAGCGAGCGGTGATCGCCATTGTCCAGTATTTCCACCAGATACCCATTCACCTTCTTCTTATAAACCGAAAAGCCCGGAGCAGATGACATGGTAAAGGTGTGCAGTTGTAGTGCCGCATGGCGGATGGCGGCTGGAAATTAATATTTGAGAAAATCTTGCCAACCTAACTATATTACTTCTCCCGGCAATGGCTGTCAAAAAGACAAGGTCGCACTATCCGGCAGGAGGATTATTTTTTTCCAAACTCTTTTTAGGTCACAGCATTTCACCAGTTAATTTCTTGACTGAAGATATGCTGTTTTGGCATACTAAAAGTTGAGTTGAGCAGCTTGTCTGCTCATACGAAACTTATGCCCTTGCGGTATATAGCTGAGTTGAGCAGCTTGTCTACTCATACGAAACTTATGCCCTTGCGGTATAAGCGAGGCGGGAAAAACCTGCCGCAATGTTCCAGAGAATCGGAGGCCCCCTTGCAGATGGATGAAACAAAAAAGAAAATCCTCGTCATGGATGACGAGGATATGGTTGGCGAAATCGCCTGCCAGCTGCTCCGCTATCTCGGTTTTGATGCCGTATGGGTGGCCAGCGGCGAGGAAGCCATTGAAGAATTCACCAAACAAAAAAATGCAGGAAACGGCTACTCGGCAATAATCATGGATCTCACTATTCCCGGGGGAATGGGCGGCAGGGAAGCCGTAGTGGCGATCCTTGCCATTGACCCACTGGCCAAGGTCTTCGTCTCCAGCGGTTATGCCAATGATCCAATCATGATCAATTGCCAGGAGTACGGCTTTGCCGGTGCTATCGCCAAACCCTTTGACCTCGCCGCCCTGAAGCAGACTTTCGGTGTCTTGTCATAATTTCCAGCCGGTGCCACAGGCTGGGTCCTTGGTTTTCCCACGAGTAGTCCTGTGACTGATTCCACCAGCAAATTCATCTACTTTGCGACAATTGTAACCTTCTGTTCGCTGTATGCGGCGCAACCTATCCAGCCGCTGTTTAAGAGCGAATTTCATCTGAGCAACTTCCAGGCCATCCTCTTTACCACCCTGATGATGGCGCCGCTTGGCATCGCCCCTCTTTTGTACGGCTATATTCTTGAATCCTTCTCCGCCAAGGTGATGCTCCGTTCGGCGCTGCTTGCCCTCGGCATCCTTGAACTGTTCTTTGCCACCGCCGACAACTATTTCACCCTCCTTGCCCTGCGTGGCGTTCAGGGCCTGATGATCCCGGCAATTCTGACGGCGCTCATGACCTATATCAGCTACACCTCGCCAAAAGAAAAGGTCCAGCATGCGATTGCCGTCTATATCGCCGCAACCATTGTCGGCGGCTTTCTCGGCCGCTTCTTGTCCGGGCTGTTTACCGATCTTTTTGGCTGGCGTTTCTTTTTCTTCATCCTTGGTTTGCTCCTCATGCTCAACAGTTACCTGCTTCGGGACATGGCCAGAGACGCCAAGCTGCAGTACGCCCGGCCAAAGCTTGCAGAGATTGCCGCCCTGCTCCGGGCAAGGCCATTTATATGGCTCTATGTTTCGATTTTTTGCCTGTTTTTTGTCTTTGCCGCCCTGATGAACTTTTTGCCCTTCGAGCTGAAACAGATCAATCCCGCCTCCCGGGAAACCGGGGTGGGGCTTCTGTATCTGGGGTACAGCATGGGGTTGCTGGTTTCTCTCAATACCCGGCGGATCACCAGCTTCTTTGGCGGTGAGGCGGGGGCCATTTCCGCCGGCATCCTGATCTTTGCCCTGGGTACCCTGTGTTTTATGGTGGAACAGTATCTGGTGATGTTTGCCGCTATGTTTGTCTTCTGTGCCGGTCTCTTTACCGCCCACTCCCTGCTGTCCGGTCTTGTCAACAAGCTCGCCGTCGACAACAAGGCCATTGCCAACGGCCTGTATATCTCCTTTTACTATACCGGCGGCACCCTCGGCTCGGTGTTGCCGGGCGCGGTGTTTCAGCGTTACGGCTGGCAGGCCTTTCTCCTCCAGCTTCTTATTATGATCGGTCTTGCCTTCTTCTTTTCCCGGCAATTGCGGGGCGTGGCCGGCGAGGGGAAGTAGGCCCTTAAAGTCATCCTGCAAGAATCTAGGCCTTGTCAACATCCTCAATAACCAGCATCTTTTTCCATACCCCATGGCGGACCCGCAGGGCGGAGAGGATAAAGAGGCAGGTGACGAAGAACAGCACCCACAGCCAGGCGGTTACCACGCCGATCTGCATGTATTCAATGCCGATATAGACCGGCAGGATCAGGCAGGTGGGCGAGATTATGGCAATGGCCAGCATCATGAAGCGGGTGTCGCCGGCGCCGCGCAGGGTGCCGCTGAAGACCATGTACAGGGCATCGAAAAACAGGTAGGCGGCGACGATCTGCAGCAGCGGATGGCTGAAGGCCAGCACCGCCTGATGGGTAGCGGAATCCTTGCCGGCGGCAAGAAAGGGCGCAAGGACGAAGTCGGGGGCAAAGAGAAAAAGCAGATCCATGGCCAGGATATAGAGCATCAGCATCCGGCTGCCGCTCCTTACGTAGGTGGCGGCAAGGCCGGGATTACCGCGGCCCAGGGCCTGACCGACGAGGATGCTCATCCCCTGGGAAACGCCCGCTGAGGGCATGAAGGCCAAGGCGTTGATGGACATGACGATGTTGGTTGCCGCCAGCTCGGCCAGGCCGATGCGGCCAACAAGAAGAATAAAGAAGGTAAAGGCGAGGATATCCATGGTAAACTGCAGGGAGCCGGGGATTCCAAAACGCATCAGTCTGGTGAAGATCTCCTTGTCGAAGCGGTAAGAGGTGAAGACCCCGAAGCGGCGGTTATTGGCCTTGGTAAAGATCAGGCCAGCGAGACAGATGACGTTCACCGCCCAGGATGCCACCATGGAGATGGCAGCGCCCCGGATGCCAAGCTCGGGCATGCCCCAGCGGCCAAAGATCAGGGCGTAATCAAGGGGGATGTGGACGATGACCCCGAGGAAGGTGATCAACATCACCGGCCTGGTGATTCCCCGCCCGGCATAAAAGGTGGCAAGGGTGGCCATCGCCACATGCAGCACCGCGCCCTGACAGAGAACGGAAAAATAGATCTCCTCAAGCGCCTGCACCCCCGGCGGATGCCCGGCGAGGGCAAAGAGCGGTTTTGCGGCAAAGATCCCCAGCAGATAGAGAATAAGGCCGGAGGCAAGGGTGAAATACATCCCCTGCCACAAAACGCAGCCGATCTTCTGGTGGTCACCCCGGCCAGTGTACTGGGCGATAAAGACCCCGGCATAGCTGCCGACGCCGCCAAAAAAGGCGATGGGCAGATAGGAGGTGATACCGGCGGGCAGGGCGGCGGAGATCGCGTCGATGCTGTAATTGGCAAGAAAGATTCGGTCGATGAACTCCATCACCGTGGTCGCTGAAAGACTGATGACCAGTGGCAGGCAGACGTGCAGCACCTCACGGTAGCGGCGGTCTCGGCTCGGAATTTTTGGGGAAGAACTCATTGGCAGGCGTGATACGGTTAAATTTCAGTCAAGGGATGGCGTCCCGGCAGGACTGTGGTGTTCTTACACCACCTGCAAAACAAAGGATAGCGAGAAGATGCTCATGCAACAGGTAATCATCAATCGGCAAGACTGCACGGGTTGCGGCATCTGCGTGGAAATTTGCCCGTACCAGGCGATACGCCTTGAGGACGGCACGGCGGTGCACAATGGCATTGCCTGCTTTCTCTGCGGCCATTGCCAGGCCGCTTGTCCACAGGGGGCGATCGCTATTCCCGGCCTGCAGGTGCTCCTTGGCCTTGCAACCATCGCCGAAAAAGCGGAGGTGCTGCCGCCGGGTACCATCCAAACGGCAGACCTCGTCACCCTGATGCGGTCGCGCCGCTCCTGCCGGAAATACCAGGAAAAGTCCGTGCCGCTGGAAGTACTTACCGATCTGGTAAAAATCGGCACCACCGCACCCTCCGGCACCAATAGCCAGGGGTGGAATTTTATTATCTTACCGAGCCGTGACGACCTCCTCGTTCTTGGCGGCCTGGTGAGTGACTTTTACCGAGGTCTGAACAAGATGGCGGCAAACCCCGTGCTGCGCGGCCTGGTCAAAGTCTTCGGCGGCGATAGCCTTGGCCGCTATTACCGTAACTATTACGACTCGGTAGCCAAGGCCCTCAAAGAATGGGACGAAGACGGTACGGACCGGCTCTTCCATGGCGCGGCGGCTGCTATCCTCGTCACCGGCCGGAGAGAGGCCAGTTGTCCGGCGGAAGATGCCCTGCTTGCCACCCAGAATATCCTCCTTGCCGCCCATGCCATGGGGCTTGGCAGCTGTCTTATCGGCTTTGCCGTCGAGGCCTTGCGGCGCAACAAATCCATGCGCCGGCAACTAGCGATTCCGGCAGATGAGGTGGTCTACAGCGTCATCGCCCTAGGCTTTCCGGCGGTTGTCTATCAACATCCGGCTGGTCGCAAGGCTGTCGAGCCCAGAGTCCTGCACCTGACAAAGATGCCCTGATAATCGTTCTTGGAAGTTCGGCACTTGCACTGCCCGAAAAATAGCTTATATAGGAATGACAGGATGATAGGGAGAACACTCGGTGACGGGAGGGGACGGCCATGGACTCGACAAAGCAGCTAACAGTTATACTCTACTCCTTTGGCTATAAATATGGCCCGCCCTTTGATGTCAATCTGCTCTGGGATGTGCGTTTTCTCCCCAACCCTTACTGGGTTCCCGAATTGCGGCCAAAAGACGGCAGGGATCCCGAGGTTGCCGGACACGTAGTGGCGAGTGCCGCCGGCCAGGCCTTTCTGCAGCATCTCGCACCCCTGTTACAATTCCTCATCAAAGAAAATCTGGCCGCCGACAAGAAGACCCTGCGGATCGCCATCGGTTGCACCGGCGGCCGCCATCGATCGGTTGCCGTCACTGAAGAGGTTGCGGCAATACTCCGTGATCTGCCGGTGCGGTTGACCGTCTTCCACCGCGATATTGCCAGAGAAGCATAGCCGGGTCCCTCCGTTTAAAACCCGGCCTTCCCCTCCGCCATCTCAGCCGGCCATCGCAGCTACAGGGCGAGGATATCGAGAATACCGTTGCCGTTTTCCCGGTCTATCTTCACCCAGGCAAACAACGATTCCAGGGTAATATCCTCCCACGGGAGCTGCAGGCCCCGCCATTGCTCGAAAAATCCGGGCAGGCTTGAGTCGAGGGCAGCCTTCAGGACGTATTCGTCCGGTTTTTCCGGGAGGAGGTGCATATGGGCAAGAAAGTCAGCCAGTTGGATCACCAGGGGATATTCCTGGAGCTGTCCGGGAGTCCCCGTGGGATGGTGATGGCGCAGGGCGATGATGAGGTTGTCGGGAAACTGCCAGTGTTGCAGCAGGCGACTGCCAACCAGGTCGTGGGTGGTGGAAAAAACTGCCTTTTCTTTTGCCAGTAGATCTTTTGTAGTAATCCCTGTGAGCCATTGGGCGGTGTCGTAGCGTTTGCCGAAGGCGAGAAGCATGGCGAGTTTGCCGATATCGTGCAGTAGGCCGGCGGCAAAGAATTGGCCGGAGGGTAGCCCCAGATATTCGCCGATAATCCTCGCCGCCAATCCGCAGGTAAAAGAGTGATCCCAGAAGGCGTTGAGGTCGTGCTCGCAGGTCTTGAAGATCGGTAGCAAGACCTGCACGGCAGCCTTGGCGAGGACAATATTTTGCACTTCATTGAAGCCGAGATAGGCGACAGCCGTCTCCAGAGAGTCGACTTTTTTCGACCGTCCGTATAAGGCCGAATTGGCAATTTTCAGCACGGCGACACACATGGTCTGATCAGGGAGAATTGCCTTTACCAGATCATTGGCCGAGCTGTCCGGATTGCTGGTCACCGTCAGGACATTGGTCACGGTCACCGGCAGCGGCGGGAGGCTTTCGAGCTGCTGCTCAATTGATATGGGTTTTGGCTCGTTCATGGAGGGTGTCCGTACAAGGGAAATTCAGTTGTGAAAAGGGGCTCAGTCCTTTTGCGCTTTTGCGGCTGATTGCCGTGCATCTGCCTGAGGGGCAGCTTTCTGAACAAAGAATAAGGCATTTCCCGGTGATGTGCAATTTTTCTCCTGTCCGCTTCGAGTATCGAATAACAGGAGTCAGACGGTCAACGTCCTGATACGGCAGCTGTAATGTTGGGGTAGTCCACCGGGATGTGCAGTCTCTGGTTATCCTTGCAACAGTACTTGTGTAAAGGGTCACAACGGCGTATTTTATTGCTTGTTACAGATGCTCTCTGTTCCACCAAAATCTTGCTATGGGAGAAGGCCTATGAAATCATTGATTGTTGTTGCAGGCGGGATAACCTTGATGGCCGCGTGTACAGTTTTTGCGGCGGACAATGCGGTGATCAGTCTCCCCGGCCTGGAAATTCGCGCCGACGGCAGCATGTCGGCGCCGGGCGTGGAGATCGGCCCGAACGGCAGCGTTCAGGTGCCGGGAGGGGCGACGGGCCAGGGCAAGGGCAGTGCCGCCGGGGGAGTTGCCATTGATTCGAGCGGGCGGGTACAGACCCCCGGGGTGGTCATTGAAGGCGGCAGCGGTGGTGACGGCGATGTTATCATCACCTCGGACGGCAGCACCATCAACACCTCGGTCTCCAAACAGAACCTGTTTGTCAAGGGCAGCGACAACAAGCTGAATGGCGCCGGGCACGTCCTCACCCTCTCGGTCAACGGCAACAAGAATACCATCGAGCTGCGGGACAAGGTCGACCGGGTGGTGGTGACCGGCAACGATAACAGCATCACCTTCCCTAATCGTGACGCACGGATTGAAGACTCCGGCAAAGGCAATGTTTTTCCGAAGAAATAGCTAGGTGGGCGGTATGCAGAGGGGGGCGACGATACCGAGGACGGGGGCTGGCAGGTTCGGCTGGGTGCTGGCCTTCTTGCTTTTTCTCGCCGGTTGTGCTGGTGGACCGGGGGGCGACTCACCGGTGGTTCAGCAGCCTGCCGGCAAGGGCGAGCCCTTTGTCCTGTGGATGCTATCCGACATCCAGGCCAAAACAGCGGAGGAACGGCAGGCCTTCGAAAAGACCATCGATGATGTCAACGCCCAGGTGCCCCGGGTCGATATGGGAGTTATCGCCGGTGACCTTATGGCATCGCGCAGCCGGGATGAGGCATTTTCCTGGTTCCTGAATACCCGCAACCGCTCAAAGGCCCGCCACTGGTTTGAGCTTGCCGGCAACCACGATGCCCGGTCGCAGCCACTCTTTAATCACTATTTTCCCCGGCCCGCCGCCTATGGGGTGGAGTTCGGCAATGTCCTCGTGCTCCTGCTGGCCGATACGGTCGCCAGTTCGGCAACCGAGATCTCCGATGCGGCCTTTGCCTGGTGGCGGGATATGGTGCTCGGCAATCAGCAGCGGATCATCATCACCGTAAGCCATGCCCAACTGGAAGAAAGCGGCCTCCTCGGCTCGTCCATCGCCGATCGGCGGATAGACAGATCGGCGCGTTTTGAAGATGTCCTGCGGCATGCGCGGGTCGATGTCTGGGCCTCCGGTCATTGCCACCTGCCGCACTGGCTGCCGGCAACGGTGAGCATTCAGGAGGAACTCGGCGGCACCTGCTTTATCAATGTCAGCGCCATTCAGCCCGGGATGCTCATGGACAGCCAGTCACGGCTGTTCTTTTTTACCGAAGACTCCGACACGCTGCTCATCCGCTCCCGCAACCACACTGCCGGACGGTTTCAAGAGGGGCGGGACGTGGTCATCCGCCTGTCGAAACCCTTTGTCCGGGGCGAAAAGGAGCCGCGGGTCATAAGCGGCCCCAGGTAAGATTTCCTGGGCGGCGGACAGTGTCTTGCCAGTTTATTGCGGATTCCCGTCAAAAACCTCTCTGATCTTGGCGGCAAGTTCTTTCTTGGTGAAGGGCTTTTGGATGAAGTTCACCCCCTCATCAAGTACGCCGTGGTGGGCAATGACGTTGGAGGTATAGCCGGACATGAATATCAGCTTCAGATCCGGGTGGAGACCCACGACCTGCTTGGCCAGCTCCCGCCCGTTCATTTCCGGCATGATCACATCGGTCATCAGCAGATGAATCTTTCCGGCGTACTCCCCTGCCAGGCGGATCGCCTCTCCGGCAGTGGCTGCGGGAAGGACCGTGTAGCCCTGCAGGCTAAGCATTGTCATGGTCATCTTGAGGATAGCCGGTTCATCCTCGACCAGCAGGATGGTTTCATTGCCCCGGGCATCCTGAAGGAGGGCATCGCTCTTTATCGACAGCTCGTCGCCGGCGATGTGCCGGGGCAGGTAGATTTTGAAGGAGGAGCCTTTATTCGGCTCGCTGTAGACGTTGATGAAGCCGTGATTTTGTTTAACAATGCCATAGACCGTGGCAAGGCCGAGCCCGGTCCCCCGGCCGATTTCCTTGGTGGTGTAAAACGGCTCGAAAAGGTGGGAAATCGTTTCGGGGGGCATGCCGCAACCGCTGTCGCTGACCACAAGGACGACATATTCGCCGGGATAACAATCGCTGTGGAGGGTGCAGTCGGCATCGTCGATGGCGACGGTGGTGGTCTCGATGGTAACCTTGCCGGTGTCGCCGATGGCGTCCCGGGCATTGATACAGAGGTTGGCGAGGACCTGGTCGATCTGGGTGGGGTCCATCTTGATCAGCCAGGGGCTTGGGCCCGGCAGCCAGGCCAGCTCAATGTTTTCGCCGATCAGCCGCTTGAGCATTTTGAGCATGCCGCCTACCGTCTCATTGAGGTCAAGGACCTTGGGTGCCACTGTTTGTTTGCGGGCAAAGGCCAGGAGTTGCCGGGTCAGGTCGGCGGAACGGCCGGCCGCCTTGCCGATCTCCCGGAGATCGGCGAAAACCGGGTGGTCCGGACCCAATCGATCCTGGGTCATCTCGGCGTAGCCAAGAATCACACTGAGCATATTATTGAAGTCGTGGGCAACGCCGCCGGCCAGGCGTCCCACCGTTTCCATCTTCTGGGCCTGGGTCAGCTGCAGCTGCAGTCTTTGATTTTCTTCATCGGCCTTTTTGTGTTCGGTAATGTCCCGGACGCTGGCAATGATCCCATTTATCGCCGGTTCATCGAGAAAACTCTGGGAGACGGCCTCGAAGTAGACCCATTCGCGGGTTTTGTGGATATGTCGGAATTGGACGGTGACGGTTCGTTCAGGATGGTCGACGGCTTCCTGCCAGGCGTCAGTAACCAGGGGGAGGTCGTCCGGGTGAATGAGCAAGTCGAGCGATTTCCCGATTAATTCTTCAACCGGATAGCCGCTGATTCTCTCGGCTGCCGGGCTGGCGTACCTTTGACGGCCGTCGGCATTGAATATCACCAGGCAGTCCGAGGAATTTTTGACAAGAAGGCGCAGCCTTTCCTCGCTTGCGCGAAGTGCCGATATCGATTGTTTGATTTTGCTGTCCAGCCGGGCAATGAGAAAATAGAGGAGGACGGAGGTGGTGATGATGTACAGCAGCCCCTTGAAAATCGCCAACTTGGTCATGATCGCCGGATCATGAACCAGCCAGCTGAGAGCCGTATCGGAAAAATAGATCCAGGCGCTGCCGAACAGGGCGTAGATGATGACGATCTTACAGATTTCCCAGTGTTTGCTCATCTTCGGCAGCTGTCTCCAAAGGCCTGTAAGGGTTGGCGGACGACTTCTTCCTGGCTCAGCATAAGGGATCGGATGCATTTTGTAAATCAGCAAGCAACAAATCCGCGAACGCAGCGAATTTGCATTCATCTCAATGTTATGCGATACTACTTCGTCGTAACATTTCTCAGAAACGCCCTTTCTTTACAAGTTTGATGGCAACATGTCGTTACTAAAGCAAATTTCAGAAAGCTTTCGCTTTCGCATCGTATCCTCGTTTTTGCTGGTGTTGCTCCCCGCCCTGATCGTATTGGCTGTCGCGGTGCAGTATTTTTTCATACCTTCAATGCGACAGGGAGTGAAAGAGGAACTTGCCAATTCGACCCGGGTGCTGACCGGATCCATGCGGGCCAGTGCCGGTGCCTTAATCCGTAATCACCTCAAGGCAATTGCCGAAAAGAACCGGGAAATCGCCGGCCAGCACCTCTCTTTAGTTGATCAGGGATTGCTGACTCGCGAGGAGGCCGTCAAACGGCTGCGGGCTATTTTTCTCAGCCAACAAATCGGCAGCTCGGGATACATCTACTGTCTCGACCACAATGGCAATGTCCCCATCCATCCCAACAAAGATGTGGAAAACACCGACGTTACCGGTTTCCAGTTTGTTCGTGAACAGCTGAAGCGTAAGGAGGGCTATATTGAATATGACTGGCAGAATCCAGGTGAGCAGTCAGCTCGTCCAAAGGCGCTGTATATGGTGTATTTCGAACCTCTGGATTGGATAATATCTGTTTCAAGTTACCGGGCTGAATTTAACGAACTCCTCGATTTGCAAGATTTTCGTGATGCGGTTACCTCTCTCAAGTTTGGCAAAAGCGGCTACGCATATGTTTTCAACAAAGAGGGTAAGGTGTTGTTGCACCCGGTGCTGGGGTATTTGACGGATCTGTCAACGATCGATGCGGCTACCGAAAGCCTAAAACCTATGCTTACCCAGGATTCAGGTATTGTCGAATATGAATGGCGCAACCCTGAAGAACCGCAAGCCCGCAAAAAGATAGCAGTATTTGAAAGCGTGCCGGAATATGGCTGGATAGTTGTCTCCTCCGCCTATCTCGAAGAGGTGATGGCCCCCGTGGATTTGATTGTCCGTTTGGGATACATCGCCATGCTTGCTGTTGTTGCGGCTGTTGGTCTTGCCACGTTTCTGCTGAGTGGCCGTTTGAGCCGGCCGATTGATGCGATGCTGCATCAGTTAGACGACAACACCAAAAGTGGTATCCATAAACCGCTGCCAACGCAGTCGAATGATGAAATTGGCAGATTGGCCCAAGAATTCAACAATTTTTTCACAGTCATACATTCGCAAGGCGAGCAGCTGCGTAAGGAAAGGGAGCGGTATCAAAGTCTTTTTGAAACCAGCCCGGACGCGGTCTTTCTCATGCAAGGAATGAAGATAATTGATTGTAATCCAGCAACTTGTGAAATTTTTGCAGGAACCAGGGAGGCGATTCTCGGCCGTAGTGTTGTTGATCTTTCCCCGCCTTTCCAAGGAGATAATATAAGCTCAGCATTGCTTGCTGAAAAAATTACCGGGCAGCTTCCGGAGAAACGCCTCCAGGCCTTTGACTGGGTTCATAAAACGGTGGACGGCCGGCTCTTCGATGCGGAGGTGCGATTAAAACCCTTCGGCGACGACGATGATGAAATGTTGATGGTGGCCTTTGTGCGCGATATCACCAAGCGAAAACGGGCTGAAGAGGCACTGCTGCTCACCCAGTTTATCTTTGACAAGGCCTCGGTCGGCATCTTTAGAAGTGGCGCGGATGCCCGGATTTTAAATGTAAACGAACAGGCCTGCAAAAGTCTTGGATATACCCGGGAAGAACTCTGCCAGCTGTCGCTCTTTGATATCGATCCGGCCCTGTCGCCGGAGACCTTTAAGGGACTGAGGGAAAAGAGGGTCGAGCACAGTGTAGTGGAGTTTGAGTCCTTGCACCGCAGCAAAAATGGCTACGTCTTCCCCGTCCATATAAGCTCAAATCTCCTGGAATACCAAGGTGAGCAATTCTCCATCTCTTTTGTCCGCGATATCACCGAAGAAAAAAACAATGAAAAGCAGAAAGCGATCATGGAAGCACATCTGCAGCAGGCCCAGAGAATGGAGGCACTCGGGACCCTGGCGGGAGGGGTCGCCCATGATTTCAACAACATTCTTACCGCCATCATCGGCTATACCGATTTAACCAAGCTTGCCAGCCATGACAACCCACAGATACAGGCGTATCTGGTGCAGCTGCAATCGGCCAGCTTGCGCGCCAAGAATCTCGTCAAACAGATACTGAGTTTCAGCAAGCAAGGCAACCTTGAGAAACGGCCGATAGATATCAGCCAGGTTCTGCATGAGGCACTCGATCTGTTTAAAGGGTCGATTCCCTCGGGTATAGAACTCCATCAACATATACAGGCTGATTTAGGTACCGTTATTGCGAATGAAACGCAGATCCATCAGGTCATAATGAACCTCTGCACCAATGCCTGCCACGCAATGGGCAAAGGTGGCGGGCGATTGGAGATCGATCTTGTCCCGGTGAGCATTACCGACAGGGATGCAATAAATTACCCGGATCTCACCACCGGGCAATACCTGAAACTTGTGGTGATTGATACCGGGCATGGCATCACCGCCGATGATCTTGCCAATATATTTGAACCGTACTTCACTACAAAACCGATGGGCGAGGGGACCGGTTTGGGCCTTTCGACGGTCCACGGGATCGTCAAGGACCATGGCGGAGGCATAAAGGTCTACAGTGAGGTGCATGTCGGAACCACCTTCCAGATCTTTCTGCCGCTCGTCGAGTCTGAGTCCGAGACTTCGCTCTTGTCCGAAAGTGAACTGCTGCGAGGGACCGAAACCATCCTCTATGTCGATGACGAAAAATATCTGATCGATTTGGGCAAAGAATTGCTGGAGGGTCTTGGCTATACGGTAGAAACCAGGGCGAGTTCGCTTGACGCCTGGGAGGCCTTTCAGGTGCATCCGGGAAAATATGATCTGGTCATCACCGACATGACCATGCCGCAACTGTCAGGCATGGAGCTTGCGATGAAGATTTTGGAAATTCAACCGGATATGCTGGTAATTCTCTGCACCGGCTTCAGCACCCGACTAAACGCCGAGAGACTGAAAGGCATTGGTGTTAAAAAAGTCTTAATGAAACCGGTTACTCTCATGGAATTATCGGTGGCCGTTCGCGAGGTGCTGGATGAGGCGAAGGGGGGCCATACAGGTTAAGAACTGTCTGTCCTTGCCACGAGCGGATGGTTTCTGGCTTTCTGGGGAAATATTCGTTGCAATCATCGCCGTTCACTGCATATATATCGGCTGATAAAACTGCGCAGTTGCAAGGGATATGAAAGGAGGCCGGCATCTTGAATCTACAGCGATCGATATTTACAAACCTCATCACAGTTCCAACTTTCATTTGTTGTTTTAGTTGCCTGGCCTTTGGGCTGAGCGACAATTTCAACGACAACACCCTTGGCTCCTATTGGACACTGTTTGAGGATAGCCATAGCACCCTCCGCCTTGCAGAACAAAACAATCGCCTTGAGGTGATTGCCAATGCGCCTTTGTCATTCTCGACCGATGCAATCTATTTAAGTAATGGTCTCAACGGCTTCCAGCTTTCAACCGATCACGACTTTTCGATATCGATTGATTACAGCTATACCGGTGCAGCGGTACTGGGCAGCGGCTTTTTCGACGCAATCTCTCTTGTCCTGGGTGTCGGGCGCGATCTTGATGGAACGGATTCGGCCGCTATTGGGGTTGCCCGGACCTATTTCAACACCCTGAACAGCGTTGCAGCGTATCGAACCGATGACGATCAAACCATAGCACCAATCGGTTTCGTACAACAATCAAGCGGCACGATGTTCGTTTCCTATGATGCTGCAAATGATGATCTTTTCCTCGGACTGATGGGCGGCGACTCTTTCACCTTGGCAGATACCGTCATCGGCAAATGGAATGCATCCTCCCTGTGGGTTTCATTTGGCGCCCGCGGTAATGGAGCGACGCTGGTATCCGGCAATGCCTCACTCGACAATTTTCAAATAACCGAAGGGGATGTAAACGCAGTCCCCGAACCGGCCACTTCCACACTGTTTCTTGCCGCTGGCGCGGTATGCCTGTGGCGACGATTTCGCAAAGTCTGACAGAATCAACAGAACCGACCCTTTGAAGTCAGGCGGATTATTCAGAACCCCTCCCTTGGGTCTGAAAAAAGGCGATTTGAAGGGTGTTTTTGTTCATAAATTCAATCTTCAAAACCAAATGTATCTTCTTGCTTATCACCTTATCAAGGAGGAAATCCTTGAGCTTATTATGCTGGGACCTCACGGAAATTATTACAGAGATCTGAAAACGTATCTAAAAATTTGATAATTTTGGGATTACAACCAGTTCAGCCTGAGCGTGGGAAGGCCCAGTTGTCAAGTCTAACCCAGCTCTCAGCTCTGACCCATACCTGATACATCCGCTAGTATCAAGAATACTAAGTCTCATTTGAAGTTTCCCCTGGCACAAGGGAAACACGATTTGGCTTCTGTATCTGGTAGCAGCGACGATGTGTTGGGCTATATTCTCAATCCCCTCTCTAGGCGAAGAGATGTTTCTTGCCAAATTTGGACATAAAAGGATACGATGATGATTGTAAAGGCAAAAGACTTGATCATCAAACGTGATTGATTCGAGTCAGCATATTAAGCGATGTCACGTCGCCTCACCTTCACCTGATCATCACCGATTGCATGTTCGAAAGAGATGAGCCCTTATGGGATAAAACCTTACGACGAATACGTCTGATCTGGCCTCTTGGTGATCAATCCGGTTCGCAAAATTATTTTGATCCCGATCTGCCGGCCAGTGATCTGCAAAAACTGCGAGAAAAAATTGACGCATGCCTTGAAGGACGGGGCGGGGAGGTTTCCGCACGGACAAGGGCCGCGGAACTGGGCGAAACATACCTCTCCCTCAATGCCCAGGGTCGTCAAAGATTTCTTGAACTCCTTGCCAGGGAATACGATGTTGATAATGCTGCGGTAGAAGCGGCTATCAACGCTCGGTTAAAAGATTCGGAGACGGAGGGTTGGCGGCGGACGAATCATACGTTACGTAATCTCCTCACCCCGCCGCGAACGCATCTCCTTAAACAATTCAATGGATTGCGAGAGGGCGTTAAATTTCTCGTTGACCTCCGGGCCGAACTCTTGCCGCTTGCCACCTCCGATCCGGCACTCAAGTCTCTTGATCAAGATATTCTCAGTCTCCTGTCTTCATGGTTCGATGTCGGTTTTCTTGATCTGCAGCGTATAACCTGGGACACTCCTGCGGTAATTCTTGAAAAGTTGATAAAATATGAGGCGGTTCATGAGATACGATCCTGGCAGGATTTAAAAAATCGGCTGCGCGAAGATAGGCGTTGTTATGCGTACTTTCACCCTCGCATGCCACAGGAACCACTTATTTTTGTCGAAATTGCCCTAGTCAATGGCATAGCCGCAAATATTCATGACCTCCTTGATGAAGGAAAGACAGCACTCCCACCGCAAAAGGCGGACTGTGCCATTTTTTACTCTATTTCTAACTGTCAGACCGGTCTCGCCGGTGTAGGATTTGGCAATTTTCTAATTAAAAATGTGGTCAAGGATCTAAGCGCTAAACTGCCAAACCTTAAAACCTTTTCAACACTTTCACCGATCCCCGGTTTTCTCGCCTATCTTCGCCAACATCCGGATGAAGTGGTTCTGACAGAAAAGGAGAAAAAGTCCCTGAATGAAATTGCTGGTGTAACCGATGCAAAAGAGTTTTTTCTTGCAGCCTTGGACAACATCAAAGAGCATCTGGCGGAAGGCAACACATCTCCCTTAAAACCCATTCTGCTTCGGCTTTGTGCACGGTATCTTCTTTCCGCCAAGAAAGGTCGCCAGGCCTTTGATAGGGTGAGCCATTTCCACTTGTCAAATGGCGCAAAAATTGAGCGGATCAATTGGGCGGCCGACCTTTCCGAAAAAGGTATAAGCCAATCGGCAGGAATGATGGTGAATTATCTGTATCATCTTTCCCTTATAGAGAAGAACCATGAGGAGTACACAGGCAACGGTGAAATCGCAGCTTCTTCGGCAGTAAGCAAAATGGCCAAATCCTAATTGTTTCAGTAAACATTCTTTTCGGCCATCTTCCTTTACATACGGGCGACAACCTGTGGTACAGCGATGACTGCGGCAGTGTGAATCTGGAGTTCAGGGACATACTGCAAACAGCCCTGTGGAGAAATTTAAAGAGGGTCAGTGCGGTAAAGAGGGTCAGGGTAAAGAGGGTCAGTAAAGAGAGCCAGAGTCGATTTAGATTTTGCAGTAAATAAAATTTTTAATTTGACTCTGACCCCATAAGCAAAGAGGTGTAAGCGAATGAACATTGATACTATCAAATCTGAAAATGCAGAGTTCATTCTTGCACGCCTCCGCCTCGCGCAAGCCCTCCTCGAAGAATCCGACCATTTAGTTGGTAACTCAGGATATAACCATTCGAGCGACAGATGGTGGCTTCACCCAAGACACGAACGTGAAGCGCTTGTTGCTTACTTATTACTGACATGTTTTGATCGGCTTGGTCAGGTAAGAAGATTTATGACACATTCAGACTGGCTAAAGAGCAAGAAAACACAACACATAGCCGAGCGAAGCAAAGCATTAGACTGCTTACCGACGAACGCCACTCCCGTAGAAGCCGCATGTGCGCTTGCAGACGAGTACCAATCGCTTTATGGGGTGCGAAATGCGTTTTGCAACGGCATCGATAGCCTTCCCGAGGAGGGGAGAAAACGGTTGTTTTCTAGCATACGCCTTGTGTTTCGTCCGGAGTTTATGGAGCATGGTTCTAATGTAAGCACGCGTGCATGCCCGCTTGAGGATGTGAAGTTAGAGAGGGAATTGCAAGTCAAGCACCTGTACAAAAAACGAAACCAATTCACACATCGTCTTGACCAGTTCCAAATGTCGTCGACACCGATGGTGTCCGATTCGAAAATTCCAAATGGATCATCGTGGGTTGTTGAGATCACAGATGAAAAGTTGTTCTATTGGGGCGTTCACCAGGAACATGAGCCGGTGGAAACTGGTGGTGCATACGTCTATACGATTATCGGTTGGCCATTTGTATTGTTCGAGGTGCTTTATGATGCTATCGGACTTCCATTTGAACGAACTTCGATCAAGCTAAGATTTCACGTTAAATTCTTCTCAAGTGGAAGGCCAAACGTAGTTGGCTATAATGCGGTTGTTGAGCATCACCTCCTCAAGGACTTTCGCTCTCTTGCAAGGAATTTCTGGGCTGATATTGACGAGAGGGAGAGGCATCATCGGCCTCCTCCCGACAAAATCGACTCTAATTAATCGTTGCAAGGAACGCACCGCCTATTGGTGGCAAGCCCCTGAACTCAAACAGAAGTTTATGAAAATGCTTACCGACGATATTGCAAAGTACGTTCACGATTTGAAATGGAGTTTTCCATGCATCTCGAATGTATGGCTTGTGGGCTCTAACAATAGAGGGACATCAAATAAATATAGTTCTTTAGGGAATTCCAGGGACAGTTTACAGAACTATTATCAATTGCATGTAGCAAGGTTTTTCCCACTATGCTGGATGCACCACGTCACCTCGATACTCTTGATTAAATTCCAGCGCAAAAACCGATTGCTTGTTGAGTAGGATGTTGGAAACTATCATCCGGTCCGGCTAACCAATTGACGATCTTATTTAATGTGTATACATTAATTCCGTGAAAATCTAATTCGACTTAGCCAAGTCTGAAAAAATAGCGAGGAGCGGGACCTGCCGTTCAAGCGAGCCACTGACTTCGACTGGGAGACCGCAAAATACGCTGAGGATGATCGCAATACCTATCCTGAAACTCGGTTTGTAGCGGTCGGCTATCTGGATAAGAGACTGCATGTCCTCTGTTTCACTCCTGTGCCGGGTGGAGTTCGAATCATCAGTTTTCGCAAGGCAAACGACCGGGAGGCAAAAAGATATGGCAAAGCGATTACCATTGACTGACAATGACGGAGAGGTCAGGGAACTGACCAAGGTCGACCTCAAACAATTCAAGCCAGCAGCGGAAGTCCTACCGAAAAAACCGGTTCAGATCCGTCTCTCACCGGAGATCGTCTCGGCTTTCAAGGCCACCGGACGCGGCTGGCAGACCCGCATTAATGACGCCCTCCGCGACTGGCTGAAGGATCATCGGCCGGATTGATGAAGATATCCACTGCCGAGCATCTAATTTCCCTTGGCTGAGAAAGGTAATACTCACAAAAAGACATTGGAATAATTCAACAATAAGTGAAAATGACACTTAATTCCAACCAGAAAATGCACCGTATAAACCGGTGATTTTACCGTTCCTGCTCGTGTTTTAGTCATTTGTACAGAGTCTCACTTCAACCAAGGCAACGCATTCCACAATGTCCAACGAAAAAATGGACAATGGCTTGTGCGGAAACTTTAAAATCTACGCCTAGGCGACAATCCCCCTTTTCATCCTTCAAATCGATAATGGCGGACGGTAGTGTTCGAGAATTTCGAGAGCAGGGATATTACCCAGCCTTCCCCCTCGCCGATGTTTTTTCTTGCCGGTTTGCTGCATCTGCTTATTGTGGAATTTAGACAATAGTTATATCGTCATACCCCCATATCAAAGTGAATTTCGGTTACGAGCATACCGGTGATAAAAGGCATTGAGAATGACATATACCCGTTCTTTTTGCAGAGTTTTTATTTTCAGGAGATCGCACAATGCAGTTGTTTAAGAAAAAGACCCTGACGGGGCTCGCCAGAACCTGTGGCTGAGCGGCGAAAATTGGTCCGGCGGCTCTGTCGGACGCGCTCAAGGGTCTGAATTTTCAGCGGAATGAGAACCTCCTCGTCGGCATAGAGACCTCCGACGATGCGGCGGTATATAGACTCTCCGATGAGGTGGCGATGATCAACACCGTTGATTTCATCACCCCGCCGGTGGACGACCCATATTGGTTTGGCCAGATTTCCGCCGCCAATTCCATTTCCGATGTCTATTCGATGGGCGGCAAACCGCTCACCGCCCTCAACGTGGTGATGTTTCCTTCCAAGATGCTCGACATGGGCATCCTTCGCGAGATCCTGCGCGGCGGCAACGATAAGGTTGTTGAGGCCGGGGCCTGTCTGGTTGGCGGGCATAGCGTCGATGACAACGAACCGAAATACGGGCTGTGCGTCAATGGCATTGTCCACCCCGATCGCATCCTCACCAACGCTGCGGCCAAGCCGGGCGACGTGCTGATTCTCACCAAGCCCCTTGGTTCCGGGGTACTCTTTAATGCCACCCGGGCGAAAAAGTTCAGCCTGAAGGAACTTGAGGCCCATGTCCTGCCGGTCCTTGCCACCCTCAACGGCCCGGCGATGGAAAAGGCCCTGGCCTACGATATCCATGCCTGCACCGACGTCACCGGCTTCGGCCTGCTCGGCCACCTTCTTGAGATGGCCCTCGGCGCTGGGGTACACGGGATCATTGATTTTGCCAACCTGCCGTTTTATGACGGCGCCCTGGCCATGTACGAAAAAGGCCAGACCACCGGCAGCAACAAGGCCAATCGGGCCCTGGTGGCACGCTACCCCCTCTCTCTGCAAAGAACCCTCAGCAGGAGCCAGGAGGAGTTGCTCTACGATCCGCAGACCTCCGGCGGCTTGATGCTTGCCTTGCCAAAAGATCAGGCGGCACGGCTGCTTGCCGATCTGCATGGCGCAGGCATCGGATTTGCCGCAAAGATCGGCGAGATCGTTGCCGGGACACCGGGCTTGACGGTCAGGTAGTCGGCGGCGTGCCATAGCACTGCCTTCCTTCACTCTTCTAAGGGCGTACCCCGCGCCCTTACCTTTGCGCCTATCCCTTCACGAAATAGCTTGTCTCCCACCAAGAGAAGGATCTTCTTTTCTTCAGTAAAGTGCTGTATAAAGGGCCATTGGGATTTTTTATGCATGGCGGCGCATGCGCACGATGCAAGGCTTGAGAACGACGGCAACATACTGACGAGGAGGAACCATGGCCGAGAATACACCGGAGACTTCAGGGCAACAAGAGAATGGGGCGGAGAAGCTTTCTCTGCAGGAACAGATAGGTCTGTCGGCCAAGACACCGCTCGGCCTCTGCGGCATCGGACTGACCACCGCCTGTATTGTTCTGACCCTTCTCGGGGTCATAGCGCATATGTCGGGGATGGTCAGCAACCCCTATACGGCGATTGTCACCTTTCTGGTCTTTCCCGCCGGTATCATCTGCGGCCTTTTGCTCATCCCGCTTTCTGGATATTTCCGGCGGAAAAAGTGGTTTGGCGGCAACATCAACAAGGGCCATGTGGTCATCGATTTCAACAAGAAGAATCACCGGAAGACGATGGTCCTGCTCCTGGTGCTGTCGATTGTCAATGTCGTGGTCTTTTCCCTGCTGATGTATGAGGCCTACCATTTCGCCGAATCGGATTATTTCTGCGGCGCCATCTGCCATACGGTGATGATGCCCGAGTACACCGCCTATCAGCGTTCCCCGCATAGCAAGGTCGGCTGCGTTTCCTGTCATATCGGCTCCGGTGCCGAGTGGTTCGTCAAGGCGAAGATCTCTGGCTTGCGCCAGGTGAAGGGGGTCATCACCGGCGATTACAGCCGGCCGATAGCAACACCGGTTCATAACATGCGACCGGCCCACGACACCTGCGGCAGTTGTCATAATGCGGCGACCTTCCACGACAAAACCACCAAACAATTTGTCAGCTTTAAAAACGATTCCCAGGAAAAACCCCAGGTTCAGGATATTGCCCTGCATCTCGGCGGCAAAAATCCGGCGACAGGGACTTTCGAAGGCATCCACTGGCATGCCGACAAGAACCTGAAGATCGAATACCAGGTCCTTGACGAGAAGCGAACCTCCGTTGGCGATATCAAAGTAAGCAGGGCCGATGGTACGACCGAGACCTATATCGCTGACGGCAAAAGCGCCGAGGCCGGCAAGGCCCATTGGCGGACCATGGATTGTATCGATTGCCACAACCGGCCGACCCATATCTACGACGATCCGCAGGAAAGGGTGGACTTTGGGTTGAAAAGCAAGAAGATCGATCCGACCATTGCCGGTATCCGTGAAGACAGTCTGGAGGCGCTGAAGAAGGAATATAAATCCCGCGACGAGGCGAAAAAGCAGATCGGCGAGACCTTGATGGCCCTTCAGACCAAGCGGCACGGTGCGGAAGTCGTCACCAAAAACCAAAAGGCCCTGGCCGCCGCCTCGGCATTCTTGGTTGAAACCTATCTCGGCAATATCTGGCCGGATATGAAGATTACCTGGGGTGCCTACAAAAGCCACCTCGGCCATCAGGATGAGGGCGAAGGCTTTGGCTGCTTCCGCTGCCACGACGATGAGCATCAGACCAAGGACGGCAAGGCGATTTCCCAGAGCTGTGATCTGTGCCACGACGAGCCGTAATGGGATGAGTTGCCGGAGTTGACAGGCTTCGGCAGAACGCAGAAAAAGAAAAGGGGGCAGGCAATGAAAATTGCCTGCCCCCTTTGTCGTTTATAGCCGTAGCTGGCGCTATCGGGTGGCGATCAACCGAAGCGGCCGGTGATATAGTCCTCGGTCAGTTTGTGGCCGGGATTGGTAAAGATCTTGTCGGTCGGCCCGACCTCGATCAAATCGCCGAGGTGGAAATAGGCGGTGCGCTGCGACACCCGCGATGCCTGCTGCATGGCGTGGGTGACGATGACGATGGAATACTGGGTACGCAGTTCGGCAATCAGCTCTTCGATCTTGGCGGTGGCGATGGGGTCGAGGGCGGAGCAGGGCTCGTCCATGAGGATGACCTCCGGGCTGACGGCAATGGCCCGGGCGATGCACAGCCGCTGCTGCTGCCCGCCGGAAAGGCCGGTGCCGGGTTCGCGCAGCCGATCCTTGACTTCCTCCCACAGGCCTGCCTTGATCAGCGAGGTCTCGACGATCTCGTCGAGTTCGGTTTTATCCCTGGTCAGCCCATGAATGCGCGGACCGTAAGCGACGTTGTCGTAGATTGATTTCGGGAAGGGGTTGGGCTTCTGGAAGACCATGCCGACCCTTGCCCGTAGCGGCACAACATCAACGGAGGGATGGTAGATATCGGCGCCGTCGAGGCAGATCTCGCCTTCGACCCGGCAGGCGGAGACGGTGTCGTTCATTCTGTTCAGGCAGCGTAAGAAGGTCGATTTGCCGCAGCCGGAGGGACCGATCATCGCCAGAACCTGATTTTGGCCGACATCGATGCTGACTTTTTTAATCGCCTGCTTTTCGCCGTAATAGACATCGACATCGCGGCAGGTCATCCGTGGGTTTTCGACAAAGGGGCTGCCGACCGTCTTTCTGTCGACAGGGCGGGCGAAGATCCGCTCTTCCATCTCGGCAAGGTCGTTTCCCCTGAGCCCGGCAAAGGGTTGGTCGGTCATTCGCGATGCAATAAGTTCCATTGTTATTCTCTCCGTTATTCCATTTCTCAATCAAGCGTTATACCGCAAGGGCATAAGTTTCGTTTGAGCAGACAAGCTGCTCAACTCAGCTTTAACTTTAGCTGCTGCGCTGTGCGGCTCCTCGCCGTACCAAACTGTACTGTCTCGCTGCTGCTCCTTTGCAGCTTCGTTCTCATCTTGATTGAGAAATGGAACTCTTGTCCTTCCGGTGCTGCCCGGACTTTGTCCGGGCAGCACTTCTATTACGACTATCCAGGATTACTTAATTTCCATGGTTTTCAGTTTTGCTACATTCTCTGCGACCTGCTTTCTCTCGGCATCGGGCATGACGATCAGGCCCTTGTCGGCCAGATAGCCCTCTTTGCCCCAGGCTTTTTCACTTGCGAACTCGGCGAGATAGCCTTTGATTCCCGGGATAACCTCAACATGGGCCTTCTTCACATAGAAAAACAGCGGGCGTGATACCGGGTAGGAACCGTCGGCAATCGCCTCGTAGGTCGGGGTCTTGCCGTCGATGGACGAGCCTTGAATGACATCGCCGTTTTGATCAAGGAAGGAGAAGCCGAAAATTCCCAAGGTGTTGGGGTTGGCTTGGAGCTTTTGGACGATCAGGTTGTCGTTCTCCCCAGCCTCGACATAGGCGCCGTCTTCCCTGACTGTCTGGCAGATCTTGGCATGGGCCTTGGCGTCGGATTTCTTCAGGTTCTTGATGGACTCAAAGGTGTTGCCACCTTCTTCCATGACCAGCTCGACAAAGGCGTCACGGGTTCCGGAGGTTGGCGGCGGTCCGAGAACCTCGATCTTTTTGTCGGGCAGGGTGGAATTTACGTCCTTCCAGGTTTTATAGGGGTTGGCGATAAACTTTGTCTGGTCGGCAGGATCCGGTACCTCTTTGGCCAGGGCCAGGAAGATATCCTTGCGGGTGAGGCTGAGCTGAGGCGCGGTCTTGGCGTTGGCAACAGCAATTCCGTCATAACCGATCTTCACCTCGACGATATCCTTGACGCCGTTGTCGGCGCAGGTCTTGGCCTCAGATGACTTGATGGCCCGTGATGAGTTGGTGATATCCGGGAAATCAACGCCGACGCCGCTGCAGAAAAGCTTGAAGCCGCCGCCCGAGCCGGTAGACTCGATTTTGGGGGTCTTGGCACCGCCGGTTTTGCCATATTGCTCGGCGACAACGGTGGCGAAGGGGTAAACGGTGGACGAGCCGACAATCGAGATATAATCCCGTGCGGCCAGGGCCGGGCTAACCATGAATAACGACATACTTCCTGCAACTACCAGTTTTGAAACCTTCATTTGTATTCTCCTTGGGTTAAAATGTTGTTTGTGGGATATGAGTTAAACCTGCGCCGGTATCCTGTAGACCTTTCTTATCATGCTGTTATACGAAAGATTTTCGCATAGGTTCCTGTCCCTTGTTGTCCGGCATTTAACCACCCTTTTGTTAGCGTTCCGTTACCATTTGATTTCAAATTTCTTACGAAGGAAAACAGCGAGGCTGTTCATGGTCATAAGAAAGCACAATAAGATGATGATCGCCGCTGAGGTCTTCTCGGTGAAGCCCCGTTCCGGGCTATCGGCCCAGAGATAGATCTGTACTGGCAGCACCGCGGCCGGGTCGGAAAAGGCCCCCGGGATGTCGGCAATAAAGGCGACCATGCCGATCATCAGCAGCGGCGCCGTTTCACCCAGGGCGTGGGCCATGCCGATAATTGTCCCGGTCAACATGCCCGGCAGGGCGAGCGGCAGCACGTGGTGGGTCACCGTCTGCATCTTCGAGGCGCCGATGCCAAGCGCTGCCTCACGGATCGACGGCGGTACCGACTTCAGGGAGGCCCGGCCGGCGATGATGATGGTCGGCAGGGTCATCAGGGCAAGCACCAGGCCGCCGACAATCGGCGTCGAACGGGGAAGTCCGAAAAAGTTGATAAAGACCGCAAGGCCAAGAAGTCCGAAGATGATCGATGGCACGGCGGCAAGGTTATTGATATTGACCTCGATAAGGTCGGTCCAGGCGTTCTGCGGTGCAAACTCCTCCAGATAGACCGCTGCGGCGACACCGATCGGAAAGGCCAGGGACAAGGTGAGGAGCAGGGTGAGGAAGGTGCCCTTCACCGCCCCGAGAATGCCGGCCAGCTCCGGTTCGCGGGAATCGCCGCTGGTAAAAAAGGTAAGGTTGAACTGTTTTTCCAGCCGTCCCTGAGCCTGCAGGGTATCGAGCCAGGCCAGCTGTTTGTCGGTAATGCGGCGGTTTTCCTCGGGGAGGTTGCGGTCACTCTTGCCCTTGATCAGCATGTCGACATCGTCATTGGCGGGCACCCAAACATCCTGCCTGGTGCCGATGATCTTCGGATCGGCCTCGACCATTTCCTTTAGCTTATGGGCCGCTCCGGAACTAATTAGGGCATAGAGGAGTTTCTTGTCCTTGCGCTCTTTAACCTCGGGGAACATCTCGGCCAGGGACTTCTTGACGAGTCCGGGATAATCGGCTGCGGCCAGCTTTTCCTTGGTAAAGGTCTCCTCGGTAAAATTGACATGGAGACGGATTTTAGTGGAGATGAAGGCGGAGTGGCCGTCGGCGATGATCTGATAAAACAGCAGGCCGATAAACGACAGCGACAGGGTAACGGCGGCAAGGCCGATCCTCCGGAACCATTTGTCCCGGCGGTAGCGTTTCTGCAGCGCCTTGCTGGGCATGGCAAAGGGCGGCGGTGATGGGGCCGTCTCGGCTGCTGTTGGATTAGTGTTTTCTTGCATGGCAAACCGTTTTATGGCGATGGTTATTCATAGTGTTCGCGGTAGCGGCGGACGACCCGCAGGGCGATGAAGTTGAGGATAAGGGTAAAGACAAAGAGCAACAAACCAAGGGCGAAGGCAGCCAGGGTCTTGGGGCTGTCGAACTCCTGGTCGCCAACCAGGAGGGTGACGATCTGCACGGTCACCGTGGTCACCGCGGTCAGCGGGTTAAAGGAGAGATTGGCGGAAAGGCCGGCGGCCATGACCACGATCATCGTCTCGCCCACCGCTCGTGAGACGGCGAGGAGGATGCTGCCGACGATACCCGGCAGGGCGGCGGGGACGACAACGTGCCTGATCGTCTCGAAATGGGTGGCACCAAGGGCCAGCGAGCCGTCACGCAGCGATTGCGGCACCGCGTGGATAACGTCGTCGGAAAGGGACGAGACAAAGGGAATGATCATGATCCCCATAATCAGCCCGGCCGCCAGGGCGCTTTCCGAGGAGACGGTCAGGCCGAGACTGGTGCCGATGTCGCGGATCAGCGGCGCAACGGTCAGGGCGGCAAAAAAGCCGTAGACGACGGTGGGGATGCCGGCCAGTATCTCCAGGGCCGGTTTGGCCCAGTTGCGCAGTCGTGGGCTGGCGTATTCCGAGAGGTAAATTGCCGAAAGAAGACCAAGGGGGATGGCTACCAGCATAGCGATCAGGGCGATGAGGATGGTTCCGGTAAAGACCGGCACGGCGCCAAAGGCCCCGGACGAACCGGCCTGGTCGGCGCGCATGGCGATCTGCGGACTCCATTGCCGGCCAAAGAGAAAGTCGGTGGGCGATATCGCCTGAAAGAAGCGCAGGGCCTCAAAGAGGACGGAGAGGACAATGCCGATAGTAGTAAGTACCGCCACCACCGAACAGGCAAAGAGGACAACTTTGACAATGCCCTCCACCAGGTTTCGCGCCCGAAGGTCCATGCTGATCTGCCGCAGGGCGAAGCAGCCGGGAATGATGGCGGTGGCGATGATCACCATGGCAACGCTGTAGCGGGCCCCGGCCAGGTGAGCGGCATAGGCCTCGGCGGCTCGTTCGATCGCCGGGTTGGCGCTTGTGGCGGTAAAGCCGCCGAAGGCGATGTTCTTTACCTCGTTGATGATCAGGGACAGTTCGTTGGCGGGCAAACGGCTCAATTCGGCCGGTAGCTCGGCGGTCACCAGTGAAGTGACGACCCTCTCCTCAAGGCCCAGCCAGACGGCAAAAAGGACCAAGGCCGGCAGGGCGCAGCACAGGGCGGCGAAAACACCGTAGTGAGTGGGCAGCGAGTGCATTTCCCGCAGGCCGCCGCAACGCCCGGCAATGGTGCGGGCGCGTCGACTGCCAATGAAATAGGCGGCCACCGAGAGGCTGAAAATACTGGGGAGGAGAAAGGAATAGATCATAGATCGTTGATGGCACGGGCCGGTGAATGTGAAGATTGCGGCCTATTTGGCCCGGGTAATGTTGCCCTCGACAAGGTAGATGACCTCCTCGGCGATGTTCACCGCCCGGTCGGCGATGCGTTCGAGGTGGCGGCCGAGGAGAAAGGTGTTGATATGGAAGCCAGGATGCTGGGGATCGTTTTTGATTCTCGTCTTGACGTCCTCGTAGCAGCGGTCCTTCATGGCATCGACCTCGTCGTCGTCAAGAAACAAGGACCTGGCTAGGGCCGCGTCGCCTTTCACCAGGGCATCGATACTTTTCTTCAGCATATGCACAGCTTTGTCGCTCATCCGGGAAAAATCATAGGACTCCGCGCCGGCGTGCTTCAGTTTCGAGATGTTCTGCACCCGCTTGGCGATGCTGACGGCGATATTAGCGATTCTCTCCATCTCGCTGTTGATCTTGATGACGGCGATCAAAAAACGCAGGTCCTTGGCAACCGGCTGGTGCAGGGCGAGGATCTTCAAGCAATCCTCTTCGATCTCGATCTCCAGATCGTCCACCTCGTAGTCGGAACGGATGATGTCTTGAATGATCTCGCGGTCCTTGCTCTCAATGACCCCAGCCGCCCTGCGGATCCGCTCTTCCACCATGGTGCTCATCGTTAATAATTTTTTGTTGAGCTTGGTGAGCTCGTGGTGGAAGGTGTAGTATTGTTCCATTGTTTGAAAGATCCTTTGTTCTTCAAGAGTTGGTTGGTGGGGCTTGAAAGAGGCCGCCCGGCGATATGCTGGACAAGGTAGAGGCGGATTGTTCGGGGGGGATTAGGGAAATATTATGATTCCATTAGATTGCTTGGGAGGGACTTGCGGTTGGACGAAAAATGGTACAGGATAGGGGAGATTGTTGGGACGGGGGTTGAAAATCCGTCGTTTCAAAAAATGATGGTCTGGTAAAATAGAATAAAAACAAGGTGTCACTTTGCATGCACAATTCGATGCGTAACGGCGAGCAATGGCAAAAATAAACGTACTAGTGGTTGAGGATGAGGCGGAGATTCAGCAGCTGGTCAGCTACAATCTGATCAAGGCCGGTCTCAATGTCACCTGCGCCGATTCTGGCGAAGAGGCCCTGGAGAAGCTGCGGGCGGAGAAGATCGACTGCGTGCTCCTCGATCTGATGTTGCCGAAAATGAGCGGCATGGATGTCTGTGCCGCCATGCGCCGCGGCGAGGGCAACAGCTATCGCGGCATCCCCATCATCATGCTCACCGCCAAGGGCGAGGAAGAGGACATTGTCGCCGGGCTCGAGTGCGGCGCTGACGACTATATAACCAAGCCGTTCAGCCCCAAGGTGCTCATTGCCAGGGTCAAGGCGGTGGTGAAGCGGCTCGCCGCCGACCGCCGCGAATCCGACGAGCCGGGGGAACGCCGGACCCTCATTGTCGTCGATGGCCTGGAAATCGATAAAGGCCGGCATGAGGTGCGGCTGCACGGCGACGAGGTGCTGCTGACCACCACCGAATTCGGTATCCTTTCCCTGCTGGCCGAGAAGACCGGCTGGGTCTTTACCCGCCAGCAGATCATCGACCACGTGCGCGGTTACGATTTTCTCATCACCCCGCGGGCGGTGGATGTGCAGATCTTTGGATTGCGCAAGAAGCTCGGCGAATACGGCAAAATGATCGAAACCGTTCGCGGTATCGGCTATCGCTACCGGTCAAGTCTGGAGGAAAGGGAAGGCGCATGATCTCACCGAAAAAAATACTCTGGCAGATCTTTCCCGCCAATGTCCTGACCATTCTCCTGGTGGTTATCACCGTCAGCTGGTACGACGTGACCTCTCTGCAGGAATTCTTCCTTCAGGATACAGAAGCGGATTTGCAGTCCAGGGCCCAGTTGATCGGCGTCAAGGTCAAGGAATATCTCCAGGACGGACGCAATCAGGAACTGCGGGAATATTGCGTCCAGGCCGGCCGGAGTTCCGGGACGCGGATTACTGTTATTGATCCCCAGGGCAGGGTCGTTGCCGATTCCAACGAAGATCCGGCAACCATGGAAAATCATGGTCAGCGGGCCGAGATTGCCAAGGCTCTGGCGGGAAGTGTCGGCACCTCCAGGCGCTTTAGCAGGACCTTGAAGGAGAATCTTCTCTACGTAGCCATACCGCTGACCGGCATCGGGGCAGGCCCTTCTGCCAAGGGTACGGCCGGCGGGAATGTCGATGCGGTACTCAGGACCTCTGTCTCGGTCACTGCCCTCGATGTCACCCTGGCGGGCATCAAGGTGCGGGTCATAGTCGGGTCACTGGCTGTGCTGCTTATCGCCGGGGTGGCGACGCTCCTTATCTCCCGCAACATCAGCAGGCCACTCGAACAGATGACCAACAGCGCCGAGCGTTTTGCTGCCGGTGATTTCAGCCAGCGGATGCTGCCCATGGTCAAAAAGACCGCCTCCCTGGAGGTGCTCACCCTGGCCGCTTCCATGGACCGTATGGCCGAACTGCTCGACGAGAAGATCGAGGCAATCGTAACCCAGCGCAATCAGCTGGAGACGGTTTTTTCCAGCATGGTCGAGGCGGTGATCGCCATCGACAGTGAGGAACGAGTCATCAGCATCAACTCCGCCGCCGCCGAACTGTTCGGCGTCGACAGGAAGTCCGCTCCCGGCAAGATCCTCCAGCAGATCGTCCGCAATGTCCAGCTGCAGCAGCATATCAGCCGGACCCTGGCGACCCGGCAGTCTGTGGTTGAGGAAATCGTTCTTCTCGGCGAAGACGGTGACCGGTTTTTGCAGACCAACGTCGTCACCCTCGGCAACGGCGCCGGGGAAAATGTCGGGGTCCTGGTCGTTATGAACGATGTCACCAAGATCCGGCGGCTGGAAAACGTTCGCCGCGACTTTGTCGCCAACGTCTCCCATGAGCTGCGGACGCCGATCACCTCCATTCGCGGCTACGTCGAGACCCTTCTCGATGGCGCCGTCGATATCCGCGAGGATGCGGTGCGATTTCTGGAGATCGTCCTGCACCAGTCGGAGCGACTGGCGACGATCATCGATGATCTGCTGGCGCTCTCGAAGATAGAGGAGGAGGCAAGGCGCGGGGCGATCGCCCTGGTGGCCGGACCGCTCCGCTCGGTCTTTGATGCGGCGGCGGAAACCTGTCAGCTTCAGGCCGATCAGGCCGGGGTGATGGTGGTCATTGATTGCCCGGAGGAGATCGTGGTGGACATGAACGCCACCCTTCTCGAACAGGCGGTGGTCAATCTCCTGGTCAATGCCATCACCTACAGCAGGCGCGGCGACCGGGTAGAAATTGAGGCAACGGTTGTACAGAGCGGGGAGGCTGAGAAGGTGCGCATTACCGTCCGCGACCAGGGAATAGGTATTGCCAGAGAACACCTGCCACGGCTCTTCGAACGCTTTTACCGCAGCGACAAGGCGAGGAGCCGGGCCCAGGGCGGTAGCGGCCTGGGCCTTGCCATCGTCAAGCATATTGCCGAGGCCCACCAGGGCTCGGTCGAAGTGAAAAGCGTTGAGGGTAAGGGCTCGGAATTCACCCTGGTGGTCAGCGGCAATTTGGCTTCCTGAGGGCCGCCCGGCGCGAAAAGCCTTTGACAAAACCGGGGATCGATTTTATAGTGGCCGGGTCGTGAGCGGGATTAACTCAGTGGTAGAGTGTTAGCTTCCCAAGCTGAAAGTCGCGCGTTCGAATCGCGTATCCCGCTCCAGCAATTTCAGGCACTTATCGTTATTTTCGGTAAGTGCCTTTTTTATTTCCCCACCATATTCCCCACCACGACCCCAAAAGTGCACCAGCACCATGGGAAGTCATTGCCTATTCCTGATGAAATATCCGCTCATTTTAAGAGTACAAGTAAGCTGAGAAACCTTTGCACGTGACCGCAGAAACCGTTCAATTCTAAACAAACGTAATAAAAACAAGATGGAGCCATTGAAAATGGCAGTTTAAATGCCGTAAAACTTTAGACTGTCAAGTGAGCATTGAGAGTAAGAAATCTTTGCCATGTTTTTTGAGAATTAATTTGACAATTTGTTCATGCAGGGGATAACTGGGGCTCAAGAAGGGTAACCAATAAACGACCCATTATAATTGGTTTTCAAACTGGATAGGGTAGCTCCCGAAAAGCCGTAACCTTGACGGCTTATCAGTTTGATTTCTATATCAAGGGAATTATCTAAATAGGGTTGGGATATAGTGTATTTTCTCAAAGAGACAGCCGATAAAATACAGACAACCGAGAACGATATTTTACGCAAAGCAATGCTTAGCAATAATGATGGTTCTTTTTTCAACGACTATACAGATGTTTTTTTGTCATTTTGGTATACAGGTTTGCTTTGGAAAAGGAGTACTGAACATGTCTTGGGAGGTCTCAGAGAATGGAATGGCCTCCTTGATATTCGGCCTGTTGACGTGCCAATGATTTTAGTAAATTTGAAGCCTGTTTACCTTTCCTCTTTTATAGAAAGACGCGATCAATATATAGCATTGGAATCGCGTCCTGCTGGGCAATCATACGAAATAGATCCATATGTCAATACCGAAGACCCAAATGGGGGCGTTAGTTTTCGCTCGCTTGAGTATCCTGAAAGGCTCGTTTCTTTGATTAAGAAAGTGGAAGTTTCAAGAGATAACATTTTGGTCAATGACTGGAATTTCAGTCTGTTAAAAATGTTATATTCAAAAAATACGAATTCGAAATCTCCATTTTCAGTTGAACCTGTCGCCCCAAAAGATGTGTCCGTCATATGGAGGGAAAAAGAAAAACCGTTGCGAACCTTAGAAACGATAGCGAAGTATTGTGGAGTCCACGCAAAAACCATTAAGCTTTGGAGAAAACGTGATAAGGATTTTCCCGCGTCGTCAGTCGGTACAGGGACAGTGACGGCATTACCGTCTGAATTAAATGCTTGGATGTTGCGAAACAATAAAAAATAACCACACTCCCTTATCTTCCCCAATTTACCCCTAATATCCCCCTGTATCACCTCTCTGTTTTCCCCAATTTATCCCCGTTTTTGCTTCTGCAGCCTTTTTTTGATTGTGTAATTATCCCCGAATATCCAACAGGGTATTGGGTTTTCTATTATTCAACATAAGGAGAAAATGTGATGGCAGAAAAAAAATGGATTAGTGAAAAAGAAGTTGAGGCGATGACAGGACGGAAATTACAGACCCTACGGAACGATCGGTTTCATGGACGTGGTTTTCCTTACGTGAAAAATGGAAAATCAGTGAGATATTTGGTCGATGATGTTGTGGCATTCATGGAAGCGAGGCGGATTTCTACCTCAGATGACCTGCAGAAACAAAATGTGCCACTTTAATGACCGGACACGAAAAAGCGACTTCCCTTGAATTGGCTGGCAGGCCGGAAGTCGCTCTCTCACAACAGAAATATCATGGCATTATTCACATACAAAAACAACCAGATAAACTTTTTTCATGGACTGGAGCCTGGCCGTGAAAATTGCGAGAAAACGCAAGGAGACCGGCCATGACCATAAATAGAGGTTTGGATCAAACATGGTGCTGATATTTACCCTGGAAATCAGCATATAAATAAATAGGATCACTACAGAAAGCTCAGTTTTTTCACACAAAAAATTTCCGTTTGTTGGAAATGTCAGAAATATGTCAGAATCAGTTATTATAATGGTGCGTCGGACCACAACATGTAACTAAGCTATGATTTTTGATGGAGAAGAGAATGGGGTAATCCCCCCTATAAAATACGAATAATAACCAATTTCACATAAAGTCTAATCGGAGCGCAGCATTTTTCTTGTCCTTGGCATGGTCTTTTACTTTGATGCCTAATGAGGTGAGGCCATGATATTGTTTATCCAGAACGAACAGGGACAATATACCCCTGCAACGTCAAAAATGATCATCAAAGAAGGTCGTTGTCGCACCCGTGCTGCTTTGAAAAAGGGAACTGATTATATTGGATCGACAGAAGATGCAAAGGAGGCGATCTCCACCCTTCTCATAAAAAAACAGCATGAGGTCTTTGGTTGTCTGTTTTTAGACTGTAACCATAGGATTATTAAATGGACAGAATTGTTTTTTGGTACTATCGATTCTACAGTTGTTCACCCTCGCGAAGTGGTCAAAGAAGCTCTACGTCTAAATGCCGCCTCGGTTATTTTGGCCCACAACCATCCTTCAGGGAGTAGTAGTCCAACACGACAAGACATTGAGATCACTCGCATGTTAAAAAACATATTGTTGGCTGTAGATGTTCTGGTGCTGGATCACATAATTGTAGGAGATGACGTGACATCTCTTAGCGACAAAGGACAGTGTTAATCTCTTAGATCTGTAATCCTCTCTCACAAGGTCTATATCGGGCGGTCTGTTTAAGCGCCGAGACTTTTGCCAGATGCATCTCCAGTTGCTTTTTGAGAGTATTGATGAAAAAGGGTTTCGATCTCTGTAATAATCTCGCCTCTGGTGAGAGAGTATATATCGACTACGCACCGGTTGAGGCTGGACGAGCTAAGGACCATCAAAACATGGCTTACCGAAAGCAAAAGCTCAAGTAAAAAATAGAAGAATAGATTTGGTACGTATACTCACTGACCATCACGGAGACTCAGGAACAATCTAAGGCTTCTACCTTTTATTTTCCTGTCAGGAAATGTTTCCTTCTCAAAAGATCAATATGACCTTCTTGTGTTGCTAGGTATTAGAAGTAACTAAATGATTATATAGCATTAGTGTGTCAATACGAAGCAGATACCAATTTTGTTAAGGTTCGGTTTGGGAATCTTAAATGTTATAGCGAAAAGAGGTGACTAGCCGCTTCAGTGCATGACTAAGAAGGAACAATAGTGGATGTGTTAACTTTTCTGGGATACCCTATGGCATAGTGATATTGCAGGTTGTCCATCCGTCACTGCTCCTCATCTCTATACTCCCTCCATGCAGTTCGACTATCCGACGGACAATGGTAAGACCGAGACCGGCCCCACCAAATGCCTGGGATCGAGACTTCTCCACCCGGTAAAACTGGTCAAAGATTTTTGGCAGGTCTTCACGGGGAATCTCCGGTCCCGTATTGGCGATGGTAATATTCAACATGCCTTGCGCTCTACTGGTGTCGATCCTGATTGTCCCTGGTCCATCGGAGTTGTATTTTATAGCATTATCAATGAGATTGATGAGGAGCCGGAGTATTTTCTCAGGGTCGCCGGTAAAGGATGGTTCGGATATTTCGGTGACAACTGTAATATTTTTTCCTTCCAAGATTTCTTTGTAATCGTCTATAACCTGGCCGATGAAGTCATTTAGTTTGATTGGTTCTCGAATACAAGTCTCTTCCTGCTCAAGCCGAGATATCTCCAGGAGATTGCGAACCAGTTTGCCCAGGCGGCGCATGGTATTGAGCTGTTTAGAAAGCTCCAGCCTTAAGGCTTCCGGCGGCTCGGCAGTCAGCATTTCTTCATGTCCGAGCATGAGGATGGTCAATGGGCTTTTCAGTTCATGAGCGGCGTTGCCGACAAATTCCTTCTGCCTAAGGAAAGAGTGTTGTAAACGATCGAACATACTATTGAGTGAGTGTGAAAGTGTGTACAATTCATCCCGGCTGCTGCCAAGAGCAATCCTCCTGTCTAACGAATTTTCACGAATTTGCTTGATATCTTGATTGATTGTCTCAAGTGGTCGAAGAAGCTTGCCTGCGAGAAAATAACTTATCAGGAAAATCAAAACTATGGTTGCAAAAATACCTGAGGTTAATCCTGTTAAGAGTTCGCGGAGTTCCAGATCGAGAAAAAGCAAGGGCTTGGCAATGAGGATGCTATAATTTTCTTCTGTTCGGCTTTTTGTAAGTACCCGCACTCTGAATTTGACGGAATCATCGGTTATATCATCTAGCTCGTCGATCTCTTCGGGGTCGATCCAAAGTTCGGAAAACGGAACCTCTTTTTCAATGAAATACCGGACTTTGCTAGGGAGCAAAGGGATATCTACTTTATTTGCAAGCGGTGAAGCAAAGATCGTTGCACCCTGACTATTCGTGATTTTCAGCCAATAACGCTCGACAAGATAGTCATATTGGCTGTCCAGCTGCAGTTTTTCGCCTGCTTTGGAAAAATCCAGGCGGTTAAATATAGTATTTGCCGCAGTATTTAATTCTTTGTCGATAGAATCATAAGTTTGATCCAGAAGTTCAAAATAAACCACCATAGAGAAAATGGCAGCGGTCGACAGGGCGGTGAGCGATATCCACAAAGTGAACTTCGTCCGGACTTTCATTTTCCTTCCCTCTCAATAAGATAGCCGACACCTCTAATCGACTTGATGATCTGGTCGCGCTCCGGAGATTTCAATTTCTTGCGCAGGTTGCTCATGTGGACATCAATGAAATTGGACATGCTAAAGGGATCGAAATTATCTCCCCAGACATGCTCGGCCAGAGTAAACCGGGAAATGGCTCGACCGCGATTGTGTAGGAGAAACTCGAGCATGGCGAACTCCTTGGTGGTAAGGGTCAGCACTTCACCGTTTTTGGTGACCTCTCGACTTATGGTGTTGAGACGGATATCTTCGACCTCAATGATTGGATTACCGGTATTGCCTCTTCGTATGATTGCCCGAACCCTGGCCAGCAATTCCGCGACAGAGAAGGGTTTGGCCAGATAATCGTCGGCCCCGAGGTTCAGTCCGGTCACCTTGTCGTCGATGTCTCCTTTGGCTGTCAGCATCAGGACAGGGGTCTTGATGCCGGCGGCACGGATTTCCGCTAGGATCTCAAGACCATTCATGCCCGGCAGCATGATATCAAGGAGGACAAGGTCGTAGCTTCCGTTCCAGAATTTCTCAAGCCCCGCAGGACCGTCAGCTGCGGTCGTCACAGTGTAATGTTCACTGGCAAGCAGTGTTTGGAGCTTTTCGAGGAGGTCGGGTTCGTCATCGATTATTAGAATATTCATGGTTGGTTTTCAGAGTATCTCTTAAAATTGCTATTCCAGCGTTTTCGTACGATTAAAGTCGCCACTCGTCATCAGCTCGGCCGTGTTTTCACCGAAATGCAAAGTTACTGCTATCCTTGGAGCTACCGGTAAAAAGATAGCCGCTAGTTCTTTCTGTCGCTGCACGGGCCAGACATCTTCAACTATACGTCTCTCCGCTTCTACACGACGCAGCCGGTTAATGGTGCAATCAAACGGGCAGGAATACCGCATAGCCTACCATACCTTTTATGAATAAAAGAATCTCCAGAGATCGATACGGCGGAGTGTCCGGAGAGATAGGACAGTTGTAGCCATTGTGGCGTAAAATCTTCTAACCTTGCATTTTAACAGCATCCACATGAAGATTTGGTTAAGGCAGAGTCCTATAATCTGAAAATGACATCAAAACTGATGGAACAGACTGACGGATATCGAGGTTGTGAGCATCAGTTCAACCCCGTAGTGTTTTCGGAAAAAATACTGATTGTAGACCTCGACGATCGGGATAATAGGAGAAATTGTCGAAAAAGGGGCCTGACCGTCTTGATAACCATAAGCAAGACCGAGGCGATAGCCAAACGTCAGGTCCCAGTTATTGCTGAGCTCAGCCGTTGAAAAATTTCTTGCCAATCCGGCTGCCCACGTCTGGTTGTAAAAGGAATTTTCAAAGGTGCAGGCAAAAAAATCTTTAAATTGAAAACCGACAAGATTTTGGTTCCAGTTTCGTATTCTGCGGCTTTTCGGATTCAGGTGAAGAGTGGCCATCCCTAAGAAAAGCTGATCTTCCGTCGGTTGTCCTTGGAGATATTCAAACAAAGTTTTTTTGTTATCGATATTATCACTGCTCTCTTTGCCCCAAACCATGTGAGCATTGAAGAGCAACATCAATCCGAAAAGCAGACAGCGACAATATAAAATAATGTCACTGCAACTTTTCATTCGAACTCTCCTTGGTAACGTTATCGTGCCTTGCCAGGTTAACAAGATTGCTGGGAGTGTATCCGGTCAATAAACGGCAGTAAAAATGCCCGCTGTCTTTTCCTCGCTTTTCTACGGTGATTTCATGGATTTCTCCGAGATGTTGATAAGAGTTGCCGAAATAGGTTGGGTCCATCCGGTTTTTGTCTTCCGAGACGACTAAGATATCCCTGCCGAAAGCCCATTTGGGCGGATACCAGTAACTGTACATAAGGCCTTGGTGGCCAAACAGATGGTATCCGGTGGTGTCATTTACATTACTGCTTCCCTTAATGTCCGAATGCAGCTTGGAGCGGTAATAAGCAAGGCCGCTGGCTGTTCTGTAGGAGTCCATACCGACGACCAGTGGCCGTCTCCCGTCTTCTGCGGTAATCTCATCGACCTGCTGTTCTACCTTTTGGGCAAGGTCGCTCCAGCCAAAGAGAAAGGCGCTTCTACCAAACGACACCCCTGGCAGGCCGAGGGCGAAATAGTGGAGGAGTGTGCCATAGGTGAGGACAAGAACAACGAGCAGGCCAGGCCAGAGGCGGGCGGCCTGGTGCTGCAGTCTTCCGCTGCCGGCGACCATGGCGGAGGCCATACACGGCAGAAGCGCGAGCCATAACGGGCCGGTCCAGTTGAGTTTAATCTCTTTGGTAAAACTAAAGAGGATGAAAATGGCGAGGGGGATGAGCGCCATAGTCAGACAAAAAATATAGCCTCGGTGTCGCCTATTCCATGCGGCCATTGATGGAATACCGCTGCGTCGCGGCCACATGCCGATAATCGCCGCTAAGAGTCCGATAGGGGTAAGGAGAATCAAGATGCTCAGCAGCAAGAGGTGTGTAGAAAACTGTGCACCAGCCTGCAACCGCCCCTGGCTCTGAAATAGAAACGATGCCCAGTGATTTTGGTAATTCCACCAGATAACCGGCGAGAAGATGAGCGTCGCCAGGATTGCGCAGAGGTAAGGTTGGGGCCTGCGAAACCATTTTCTGGCTGTGGGATCGATAAGCATGAAGAGAAGGATGGCAGGACAAAGAAAGGCAATGGTGTATTTGGTGGCAAGCCCAATCCCCAGACAGATTCCGGCCCCGATCCAAGCTTGCGGAGCCTCGAGAACCAGAGCGCGATATAGGAAGTAGAGTGCCCCTGCCCAACAGGCGATGAGGGGTGCATCAGGAGTCATGACGACTGCAACCCCAAAAAAAATTGGCAGAGTCGCTACTAAAACAAGTGCTCTCATGGCACTGTCTTTATTGAAGATAATCTTGGTCAGCCGATAGGTGAAAATTGCGGTGACGAACCAGCAAAGAAAAGCGCCGAACCGCACACCGAGTTCGTTCTGGCCGAACAGCTGGGTGCCGAGCTTAATGAGCAGGGCGACAACCGGTGGATGGTCGAGGTAGCCAAGGGCCAAGTGCTGAGAGTAGTTCCAATAGTAAGCTTCCTCCTGAATGAGATCGAAATTCCCGAGATAGAGCAGGCGGAGCAGAATGGTATAACCAATGAGCAGGGACCCGAAGATTGTCCAATTGACCCGGTGTGGCCGCATCATTTCAAGTCGGCTGGCGATGATTGCCGATAACCAGATAAGGCAGGATGTGCCGCCGATTATGAAGGGAAGAAGGAGTGAGGATGATGCGCCCATGGCAGCTGGAGATGCCAGCTGGCCGCCTCGGAGAAAAAGGCCCAGTGCTACAACCAGGAGAAAATGGCGGTAACCGCCCGCAGGTCGAGTTGCGGGTGTTCTCTTGGCGAATGCTCCGGCGATTGGGTAACAGAGGTGCATTGTCAGCAGAAGGCTTGCCATATGGCTTGTTTCGAGGGGTACTCTTTGACTTATAAGCAGCGAAAAAAGAGTGTAATCAAAAAAACCGGCTATACATCCCAGGCAGAGAAAGAGGGGAAGATTCCGAACAGTGGCCCGCCTTGAAAAAAGCCGCCCCAACTGAAGGAGATATTCCTTGAAAACGTTGAAATTCATTTTTGAAGTCCCCGTGTGACGGTCCACAAATGTGATGGGTATCTCCAAAACCCGCAAAGGTTCGGCTGTCCCGGCAAGTATTGCCAGACCGATCTTGAAGCCGGACATATTGTCCGCCAGCGCTCTCAGTCGATCTCGGTCGATGGCAAAAAAACCGGAGAGAGGGTCCCTGACGGAGGTGAGGAGTCTGGCGGGTAAGGAGGCGAGTTGCGACCCGAACCGGCGAACCAGCGGCCAGTCGGGTGTTCGGCCACCAACCTGATAGCGACTGCCGATGACCATGTCATAATTGCCGGCCGCCAGGGGTGCAAGCAGGGTGGGAATCAGGTGCGGCGAGTGGCTGAGGTCGGCGTCCATGACCACAACATGGCGATTTGAAGCAGCCCGTGCACCGGCGACGACGGCACCGGCCAGCCCCGTTTTTGTATCGCGACGGATAAGACGGACCTGCAAATCTCCCGAGTAGGCATCGATGTATTGCCGGGTAGGGTCGGTAGAGCCATCATCAACGAAAATAATTTCGGGGGATAACCCTAATGGCTGACTAACTGCGCCGATCTGTCGGAGAAGAGGATTGATATTATCCGCTTCGTTCAGTGTCGGAATAATTATGGAAAAATTTTTCATCCCCTACCTATTCTGTTAGTTCATCGTGTATGCGTCCAGGAACTCTTCCCGAACCTTGGAATCCGTAGGATAGCATGTGAAGGTGAAGGAATGATTAAGGGGGTAGCTTTTTCCACTGGCCGGAAGTCTTGAAGCTTTTTGGGTACCGTCTTCATCATTTCTTAATCTTCATGGTGTAACTTGGTTTTGGCAAAGTTATTGTGGAACAGCGCATCAACTTGTGTTGTCAATTATGATGAGGAACTGCTGCTTATTCCGATATTTACAGGGGAAGAGAAGAATCATGAAGAAAACCATAGTGCTCGTTGTATTGATTTTATTCAGTGGTTTCAGCACGAAAAGTGTCCAATCAAGCGAAACACCGACACTCAAAAACTCAGTTGCGATAGAAAGCAAAGAGGAGAGCGGTGGTGCATCTGCCGACCAGGAAGGGTGGTGGAGCGATCAGCCGAAAGAACAAAAGATGCTCTACACCAATCTTGCCGCTGCAACTGCCATTACAGCCTGGGGACTGGCGACATGGGATTACGGTTCGGCCGGCTTGCATACGGGAGATGAGGGCTGGTTTGAAAAGGATTCGAAATATGGTGGTGCTGACAAACTCGGTCATTTCTGGGCAACCTATGCCTTCTCCGATGCTCTTACCGGTCTTTATAAAAGCTGGGGCTACGCGCCTGAAAAGGCCAGTACCTACGCGGCGCTTTCGTCGTGGACAGTGCAGGCTTTTATGGAACTTGGTGATGCGACAAGTAAATCCCAAGGGTTTTCATGGGCGGATATGACCTTGAATACGGTAGGTGCCCTAACCAGTGTATTGATGGAGCGATATCCGGATCTTGATCGGAAGATTGATTTCAGGGTTGAGTATATTTTTAATGTCCCTGTAAACGGTATTTTTGATGATTACTCGAACCAGTACTATTCGGTTGTTTTAAAACTCGATGGTTTTGATGCAATCGAAAATACTTTTCTAAAATATGTGGAATTGCACGGTGGTTATTATACCAGGGGCTACGGAGAAGACGAAGAAGATAGCAGGTCGCTGTATGCCGGTATCACCTTAAATCTTTCGAGACTGTTTGATCAACAAGGATACAAAAAGACCGGCAAGGTGCTTGAGTATATACAACTCCCTTACACCGTGCCCAAGGTTTCTCATAATCTGGATTAACGATTATCCAAATAGAAGGTCAAACGGCAATTTCTTTATGGGGTGAACATCGTCAAAGAAAAACCGGCACTTCGACTTGATCGGCCTTGCGATCCACAAGAGGCCTTTTGTATCACCCCTGTGTGATTTCTGCCGGAATATCGGGCAAATATAACGGATATTATTTCATAAAGGAGACGAAGTCGTGGAAAAAACCACAATCTGGCTCATCATCGGCTTTACTGGCCAGGCGTGTTTCACCGCCAGATTTCTAGTACAATGGCTGGCGAGTGAAAGACTGAAAAGAAGTGTCATCCCAATAGCATTTTGGTATTTCAGTCTGTTTGGAGGGGTGATACTTCTGGCCTATGCAGTGTACCGCAGAGATCCTGTTTTTATTTTAGGACAGGCCACAGGAATTTTTATCTATTTGCGGAACCTGTATTTTGTCCGCAGTGAAGCAAAGCAGGTAAAAACATGGGTACAAACATCCTGAGGACCAGTTGGCTCTGGTTGTTTCTGTGTATCGGTCTGGTGGTGACTGGAATTTTTTCACGCCCACCAATACCGATAGATGAAACGCGTTATCTTTCGGTTGCCTGGGAAATGTGGCAAAGCAATCAATTCCTTGTGCCATATATTAACGGCCAGCCATATAGCCATAAACCTCCATTACTTTTCTGGCTGATTCACTTTGGTTGGTGGTTGTTCGGCGTTAACGAATGGACGGCAAGACTTACAGCACCGTTTTTCGGGCTTGCCTCCTTGTTCCTGACGAAACGGCTTGCCGCTATTCTTTGGCCGGCATCTCTCGATATTAGTCGAACATCCCCCGTGATCCTATTGGGCATGGGAGTTTGGAGCATTTTTTTTACACTCACCATGTTTGACACATTGGTTGTCTTCTTTTCTCTAGCCGCTTACCTCGTAGTCTTGACCGGTTTTAAACATCCGTATTGGTCATGGCCTCTTCTTGGTCTCATTATAGGTTTAGGTTTATTGGCGAAAGGGCCAGTAGTCCTTGTCTATATCGCGCCACCAATAATTCTTGGCCCGTTGTGGATAAGTCACCCAAGCACCAATTGGGTGCGGTGGTATGGCGGATTTGTATTTGCTCTAACAGTTGGTGTCCTGCTTGTTCTGACCTGGGCTATTCCAGCTTCTCTTGCCGGTGGTCAAGATTATGGCCATGCTATCCTCTTTGGCCAGACTGCCGGTCGAATTGCTCAATCATTCGCCCATCAACGCCCTTTTTATTGGTATCTCATTCTATTTCCGTTAATACTGTTTCCTTGGTCTCTCTGGTTGCCTTTCTGGCGCAGCTGGAAAATACCCTGCGATCAGCCCCTACGATTTTGCTTATGCGTTCTGATTCCGGCTCTTATTGCACTCTCCCTGATAAGTGGGAAACAGATTCACTATGTTTTGCCATTGTTGCCCATAGTCGCAATAATTTTGAGTCGAATAGCGGTCTCAGCTCTTGTTCAAAAGCCGCATGATATATGGATCTTTTTTATATTTTTTGCTCTTCTTGCTGGCCTGCTCTTTGTGCTCCCGGTTTTGCCGGTACTGGGAAGGGATGCGGCAATACTCAAATATATACCATTATCAGCAGGGTTAATACCCCTCCTCACTGGATTCGTTCTGCTATGGATTTGGCCCCACTTTAAGATCGATCAAGGTCCTGCCATTATTTCGTTCTGCGTGCTCCTGCATCTCATGTTTCTGCATATGGCTTTGTCTCACGCAATCAATCTATTATTCAACCCAGATGGAATTATCAGGTCGCTATCGTTGGCACAGAAAGATGATGGGGCAATCGCCGTCTATCCCGGGGGCCTGGCCGACCAATTTCAATTTTCGGCTCGCTTAACCAAGCCAATTGTTGCAGTTCACGATTTTCAAGCCCTGCAGAGGTGGGTACTCGAAAACCCGGAGGGCTATTGCCTTATGCTTGCAGATAAAAAAAATCTCCATCATTTGGAAAATACAACCGAAGCCGTACCGTATAAGGATAAAATGCTGCTTTTCAATAAAGTACAGCAACTTGGGCTTGTAGTTAAAGATTCTAATCCAGACATTTGAGTGGAACAAATTCCAGATACTGATTTGAAGTGACATACATAAGGAGAAACGTAAGAATGAAGAGGTCTATTTGGACGACCGGATTATTCATTATATTGATATTGAACAATCCAGCATTGGCAGAACAATTCGGTAGAACGGCTATTTTATTCGATGCGATGTCACCTTATGAGGATTTAACAGAGCATGCTTTAAGTCAAGATAAAAAAGGAGTAGAAAAGACATTAGAAATATTGGATGCCTTGTCCGGAAAAATTGAAAATTATCTCTCTCACAAAGCTGTGCAAAATCTTAATGAGAATATGGAAAAAATAAAAACGGCAAAAGATAGTGCAAATTTTCAATTAATTGCCTTATGTGCCATAGATTCATACAAAACTATTTCGGAAGAATTGGACACATCCACAATGAAAATCCCAAAAGAAGTGCTGTTGCTTGACTACGTTGGGTTTAAAGTTCATGCACTATTAGCCCAACAATTGGTTAATTGGGATATGGTTACTCAAACAGTGAATGAAGGTGAAAGTCAGTGGAAAAACATTCAGGGCAATGTTTCAGATAAAAGCCTGTATGATACAATGGAGACTTCGATTGACGGTATGCAGGCTGCTGTCAAATTAAGAAATGTCGATATGTTGAGATTTGCCTCGCAAATAACCTTAGATTTAGTTGATTTATTGGAAGATTATTTCATAGAAAAGCCGAAAAAGTTAACGAAAATATTACCTGGCAAATATATCTTTCCGCTCATTTCTCCACGGGATATTTTGATTTTAGGCATTTACCTACCATTTCCCAACGATACCAATTCCATAGACGCCATTTTCAGCGATAGGGACAACAGCCAAATTTTGATATGGCGTGGTAAAGAAATACGTGCTGAGAATCCCGACAGTTGCGCCCGCGAAAACGTCAACGGCATCATGCTTGTCTGATTCACCTTCAACCCTGCTCCAACCCACAAAAGATGCTCCTAAGTATGCTGGAATGCTATATTTCCAGCCATATCGAAGATGTATAAATGTTGCACCTTGAAATGCAGCCGAAGTGTGACCGGATGGAAAGGAATAATCTCCGTGATTTTCAGGCCTGGGCTTATTAATCGCATATTTCAGGGCGTAGGTAACACCAAGATTGGTGAAAAACGATTTGTAAAACTCGCCCCTGCCCTGTTCATCATCCACAAAAAATGTGGCTCCAAAGGCGCTAGCCGGGATGATCACCTGGAAAATATCTCCCGCAGTCTCTGTGTTGCTTTCTGCCCGTGCCTTTGGTGCAATCTGGGCCACGAGTACAAGCGTTATGACTCCCCAAAATCTCTTTTTCATAAACCTGTGCTGTCTCTCTCTGGTTGGTTTCTAATTGTGGCTTTTTTCGCCCTGATGGTCGATTTTCTCCAAGCCAATAGTAATCAAACAACCATGAAGAACTGATTAAGATTTTGAGTATTGCATTTATTGTTTGAAACTTTTTTTACCTTGCATATGACTAAGATTTTCGTTCTTTTTTACTTGTTGTAATTTCAGCCAAATATGGACAGAAAGACGGTAATAATAAGGTAGGATTGCCTAGAACATTATATTTGTTCGAAGAGTATAGAATCTGGGCGTTCTTCATCAAATCTTCATAGTCGATAAGCTATGGTGTGTCATTGAATCATGCATAACAGTTGAATAATTTTGGAGGTCAATGTTGCCAACGATATTGGCTCACTAACACTGAGACAGGAATGAAACTCAAATTATACATATCATTTTCGACATATTTTCTCATTGCGATGCTTATATTTCCTGCACCAGTCATTGCCTGCATGGATAATGAAGGTCATAATCATGAAGAAAAACATCTTGTTTCGGCAAACAAAGTTCAAACAAAAAAGGAATGTAGTTTTACCTTTTCTGCCTCTCAACCAAACCGGCAACAGAATGAGGCTTTCAAAAAATTTTTGGTGACCTTGTTTTTACTCTCAGGAAAAAAATACTAAGCGGTATAACAGCAAACTTTATGACAACATTACGCCCATTGTTTTCTGGTCTTCTTCGTCGGCAGACCGGAGGAACTTTACTTTTTGTCCTGGTTTTTATCGGGTTAGCCCAGGGACTCCGTCTTGCTCTGATATACAAGGCATCCGCCAATGTTACTTGGGATGCCAGTCTTTTGGCGGCGCTCTCCTGGGGACTGCTCTTTGACCTTGGAACTGCTGCATTTTTTTCGATTCCGTTGACTTTCATACTCACCGTCCTGCCGAATCGCTGGTTTGCCAAACCATGGATGCGGATGGTCATGAACCTTGGCGGCTTCGTGATTCTCTTTGTCTTACTCTTCGGAGTGCTCTCGGAGTGGATATTTTGGGACGAATTCGAGGCCCGGTTCAACTTTATCGCGGTGGATTACCTTGTGTACACAACGGAGGTGATAGGAAACATTCGTGAATCCTATCCCTTACCGCAATTAATTATGGCATTGTTTGCTGTTACCCTCGTCGTTCACTTAGCCATTTTTGGAAGCGGTTTGCCCAGATTGTGGTTTCAATCAGCGGCGGAACCATTGAAACAGAGAGTGACGTTCAGCGCGGCATGGCTGACGATCACACTTCTCATCGGGTTGTTTTTGAACGAACGGATGCTGCCGGAGTTCACCAACAATTTCCACAGAGAAATTGCTAAAAACGGTATTTGGTCATTAGTCGCTGCCTTTCGTAATAACGAACTCGATTATCGCCAGTTCTATTCGACGATTGAGTCTGAAAAAGCTTTTACCCTGTTGCATCGTGAACTGTCTCAAGACGGATCGAGGATGATTAATCCAACCGCTCACGACACCTTGAGACAGGTCTCCGGACAAGGTGAGGAAATGCATCCCAACGTAATTCAAATCACAGTCGAAAGTCTCAGCGCCTCATTTCTCGGCAGTTATAATCCTCAGTCTTCCCTAACGCCGAATCTTGACGCACTGTCTTCACAGAGCCTGGTCTTCGACAACTTATATGCCACGGGAACGCGGACCGATCGTGGTATGGAGGCTCTTGCGCTCTCGCTGCCGCCAACACCCGGTCGGTCACTGATCAAACGACCGAAGAACGAACATCTTTTCACCATGGGCTCGGTGTTTCGCGCAAAGGACTATGATACCGCTTTCATCTACGGCGGTTACGGCTATTTCGACAATATGAATTATTTTTTCGGCAATAACGGCTATCGCGTTGTCGATCGCAACTCGGTGGGCAAAGACGATGTAACCTTCGCCAATTCCTGGGGTGCATGTGACGGAGATTTGTTTCAATGGACGTTGCGCGAAGCCGACGCCTCCTTTGCAAGTGGCAAGCCTTTTCATTATTTTGTCATGACTACTTCCAACCATCGCCCTTACACGTTCCCGGATGGCAAAATCGACCTGCCCTCAAAAACTTCTGGACGAAGCGGTGCCGTAAAATATACCGATTATGCCATCGGCCAATTAATACGTGAGGCTTCTACCCGTCCTTGGTTCAAAAACACCATTTTTGTCATTGTTGGCGATCACTGTGCCTCATCGGCGGGAAAGTCGGAGTTACCGGTGAAAAGCTATCATATTCCGATGATTATCTATGCTCCCGGCGGACAAATTGCACCTGGTCATGTCAAAACCCTCGCCAGTCAGATCGATTATGCTCCGACCCTGTTCGGTCTTCTCAACTGGACATATTTGAGCCGTTTCTTCGGTCATGATGTTCTGAAGGTAGGGGGCACGGAAGCTCATGCTTTTGTCGGCAATTACCAAAAGCTCGGACATCTTGAACAGAATGTATTTACGATCCTGAAACCGATACGAAAGCAGGCAAGCTATCGACACGATCCTGAAACAGGGAGTCTCACTGCTCTGCCTGAAAAGCTTGCGGGAATCGAAGAAACCGTAAGCTATTATCAAACAGCCAGTGATGTATATCGTGAGGGTATTTACCAGGAGGTATCGGCAGTGGAAAACCTGGCGTATCAGAGGCAAATCGCCAATACTGCACAGGCAACAAATGAATTAGTGGATCATTTAGTAAAAAAGCGACCAACATTTGAACATCTGGAATGATATTGATGAGCGTGGCAGCAATTACAGATACTGTACCATTGCTGTCTCACACCTAGCCCCACAACAATAGTAGCGGAAAAGCAGTGCGCTTAAAGTTTGTCAGGTGACCTAAGCAATGCTCCTGGTAATGCCTCATGCTGTTCGTAAATTTCCTGAGAGGTGCTGGCAAAGTCGAAGAGACTGTTCAGCACCACGATTAATACCTTATGAAGTCGGAGGTTTCCAGATTGTTTTGGACGGTGTTAGAACCTTCTAGTGGGCCGAAGGTGTCTTATATGAACGTCTCCCGGTTTGGCAAGAGATATATGTTTTTGGCGTTTGAGATCTGGCTGCAGTTCTTATATCCGGCCTTTGATGCAGACCATAAACATGTGATTCATTGACTTCATTCCTAGAAAAATGCTCCTCGATTACAACAGATGCCTTCTTAATCATTTCTTAATGTTCTTCCAGTAAGATACTGCCATGCAGGCAATATTTTAATGGAGGTATAAAAAATGTCAGAGGATTGGTGTTCATTCGAAATGCACATGAGGAAAACGTTCCTCTCTTCACTATTGCTAATCGGTATTTGTCTGGTGTTGATGGCGGACTGCACCACACGCCAGGTTTGGGCATCCGAACAGAAATTCTCGTTTTCTGTGCTTGCCGATCCTCGCAGTCAAGGCGACGCATGGAAGAATGCCTTGCTGGAAATCCGCGACAGAAATACAAATCAGGAACCGGCATTTACGCCATCGGAACTGATAGTCGTTGCTGGAGATATGGATCCCCTGGTATCACGCCATGAAGATTTCCAGCATGTCTTTACGAAAGCGGACACTCGTCCCGTTTTCTTGCCCGTCATAGGGAATCACGAATTTAAAAATGGCGGTGTGCACTTTAGGCATGCAAGGGATGTCCTGATCCCTTCCATTCCCGGCGCGGTTCGCAGACACGCAACTTCATGTGACTACTACCTGGACCATAAAAATGTGCGCATTATTGCGGTCGATGGGTATACAGATCTTGGGAAAGACGGCGTCATCAACGATAAAGGCAAGCAATGGGTCGAGAAGGTCATCAAGGAAACCCCTTCCTCCATCGACCATATTTTCATTTCGTTTCACGAACCGGCCTTTCCTCGAGTCCGACATGTGGGGGATTCTTTTGATCAAAACCCTGAACGGCGAAACGCATTCTGGCGGATGCTTCTGGGATATGGAGACAGAGTTCGTGCCGTTTTTGTTGGGCACACCCATTCCTATTACCACATGAGGGTCCGTGATCCCGCAGGAATAGCCGCCAACGATCCTAAGGTCTTTCCGTATGAGGACGGTGGCATATATCAGGTTGATGTAGGGGCTGCAGGCACTGGCACTGTGAACACAATTGTTCAGGTGCAGATCGAAGGCAAGAATTTGCTTTTCAGGGCTCTTCAGGCAGAGAATGGCGCAGACAAGCCATTTGTAGAGATAGACAAATGGAGCATGGCTCGCCATCCGTGAAGTGCTGTGATGCTGAGGCTATTAAAATGTCGAATCGGGTAGTCGGGGGGGATCTCTCCCACAGCCCCCACTTGGCATGCCGGTCCGCATCAGGCGGGTGCCAAACATTACTTTGGAGGAGGAGGTGGTCCGCGCTTTTGTTCTCCTTGTCTGCACCAACCAAAGACGAGATGAGATCAGCTCAGCACAGAGAGAGGTATTCATTGGCAAGCTTATCAGTCTAAGCAAAGCTGCAAGTTAACATAATTACTGATCATTTTGGCTTTGAGAAGAGCCCGATATCACCCCAGAAAAGGAGCAATTCGGCTCTTTTGTAAATTCGAAATTATCCCAGACGAAATGGCGAGGAATGGAGCATTTTTGAATTCTTGATTGTTCCTGCTGCCGTCATCCAAGATGACATCCTGGATACGTGACAAAACAGGTTGATTCCAAGAATCTACATATTCCAAAGAATCGTAACTGGTATAAGAGAGATCAAACTTCGAGAATTCCCCGTCTCTGCTCTCTCAGTTCCTCAATTTGCTGTTCCAGTATTCAATGTAGGCGAGATAAGCCTTTTTGCTGTTCAAGAATGGAATGTGTTGTTCGACGTTCAATTTATATGCTACCAAATTCTTGACACCCATTCTGCGAGCCGTTTCCATTCTGTGGTTCCCGTCGATTAAGTTGTATCCTCCAGGGGAGATTTCCGCCAATATTACCGGTGTGGAAATATCAGTTGAATCCACATGGGATTCGTTGATCGAAGAAAAATCATTGGGAAAATCGCGTACCGCTACATCTTCAACGGTGATGCCATCGGGAGTTCTTTGAATATGTTCGAGAATTTTTGTGATATTAAACTCAAAAATACCGTTGGGATACAATTCATCACCGATGTCAGCGGGGCACGGGGTGAAATCATTATCGACCTTCAGTAATTTTTTCATAGGTTGGATGTTCTGAGAGGACCTTACCCAGTTAGCCTCCATCTCTCACGGTAAGAAATAAATGTATCTAAAAACTGAACATATCACACCAATTTCTTTGAATTTATTCAATTTTGGAATATGATCGTTGCTGGTTCTCACTAAAATCAACCATCATTAACAGAAGGAAAGGTGAAAATGACAATTACCAAAGCAGATCTCGTTCAGCAGGTATACAAAAATCATGACAACCTGACCAAGTCCCAGGCTGTCGATGCGGTAGAGGCATTTTTGAAATTGTCAAAAAATACCCTGATCAGTGGATCAGATCTCCTGCTGAGTGGGTTTGGGAAATTTAATGTCAGGGATAAGAATCCCAGACGTGGAAGAAATCCACAGACAGGGGAAGATCTTGATTTGGATGCCAGGAGAGTTGTCACTTTCCATCCATCCGGGATCCTGCGAAGCAAGATTAATGAGGGATGATTTGCTCCTGTAGTTGATAATTCTCCCGCGATCTACAGAAGCGCTTTGATCTTCTCTATCGTCCGAGTTGCAGAACCCTCGAAATGAGTGGTTACGTTTACGAAGACCTGATGTTGCCGTTCACGGAGATCATTCGCAACATTCTTCAACCGCAAAAGCTCATCATCTCTTGGATCAACAATCGTATCCCAAATATTTTTCGTCCGTTCTTCAATTTCCTTCTCGATCCATCCCAAGAAGTCTCCGTTAATCACCACAGGATCACTCAACCGATCGCTGAACTTCTCGTATACCTCGAAGATTCCCACGGCCAGAGTCTTTAACTTTTTCTCAGGCTGTTGCAGGCACTGCTGGCATAGAAAACCTTTAATTGACCTCGTGTCCTACCCATAAAACTTCGCCAATCATGCTGAAGTTGCCTGTGTCAACTATGTATGGTGGATAAAGGAGCGAATTTTCACTTGTCACAATTAAAGTAGTTCCTTGGAGCGATAGCCTTTTAACCTTGACAGTATGATTTTCACGAAACGCATATGCTTTACCATCAATAATGTCGGTGATATTATTTTTTGATAAATTAACCAGGACGACATCTCCATTATATAAAAATGGTTTCATAGAATTACCTGTAACCTCAAATAGTGCCATTTGATCAGGATTTCCAAACTTCATCAGGAAGTTTTTGTGGAACATCATGTCTGATTCAACAAGGTCTGTATCTGGAAAAGAACCTTGATCGACTGGTAGCTGTGCTGCAAATTTGGGAACAGAAATAAAATTTGCTGTGTTCTGAGGAATTGCATAATCAGGTCGACTAGTTTTGGTGCCTGAGAATTTTGAGGACGGAGTGGCGTCATTCATTGATTCGGAAAGGTCTTGTTTTGTAGAATGCACAAATGGTGGATAAAATTTCTCGGGAGGATTCCCTCGGAGTATCCATCGACCAAGCTCTAACAGCTTTTCATAATTCCAACCAAGTTGATCTGCAATCCTTCTTCGCGTAGATTCACTTCCTTGCCTCCTCCCATTTATATAATTATTCAGTGTAGTTGGCCCCATGTTGAGCTTTTTAGCTATCGCGTTTTGCTTTATTCCTTTGGTGGATAAGATATGCATGGTTGCGATGCTGAAAATTTCCATTATGTCAGATTTGTTATTTTCCATCTGCGCATTATACACATTCTGCGGATAAAAATAAACAACCAATGTGAAGATTTTTATTTACAATAATTTCACATTATGTGTATAGATGTGCTTATGCTTCATTATTTGTACATTTTATGTCGATTTATTGGTTTTATATTTACGTTATGTGGATTTTATTGGCATGTCCCCGCAAATGATAAGTGATCTGCTATTGGGCGACGATTGCTTACGAAAACAAAGGCTAAAGATTTGTCACTAAAAATACAAATACCGTTTGAGTCGTTAGCGTTATCAACTGGAGAGTCACCTTATCAACGGTTTGCAGAAGCATATTTGAGGTCGTATCTCACCCCGAGCGAGGATGAAGCATGAACGGAATCTATCTCAATCGAATACTCAGGTAATCGAAATGTGTTCTGTTAACCCAAATACACAAAACATCTGGCCACTGGCTCAATCCTGGGTGAGCGCAAACAGGGTGCTGATATGGTACATAGCCGCACCATATCATCGGTATATGTCATGCGATTCAAGTGACTTGGCTGGAGAGGCCAAGCTTGCTGTGTATCAGGTAATCTCGGTCTTAATCGATCAAAACAAGGATTTGTCCTTAACGAGCAAGTATTTCCGTACTGTTTTTCGCACCAGATGTATCCAGATGGCCGCTGGTGTTGCCTTAGTTAACGGACAACTGGCAACCGTGGCAATTCAAAGCGAACAATCCCCCGACCGAGACGAATCTTCTGACATCGATGACTCAGTCATTGCCGAAGCATTGTCTGCACTCACTGGCCGACAAAGACAGGTTTCTCAATGGATTCTTTCACAACCAAAACCGGTCAGCTTTTACACTATTGCCAACCATTTTGGGATTCATATCCAATCGGTCAGAAGGATATTATCAAATACTATCAGGAGAATAGAGGGATATGGAAATCAAAGAATATGCTAAGACCTCTAAAGTTCCGCTGAAAACACTTCGCTGGATGGAAAGGATAAAAACAATAAGTGACCCGCTCTCGGATAACGATTTAATCGGTCTGAAATTACTGGAAAAACTGTGGGGACTGCATGATTTTCTGAGACCTCAGTTGAGTCAGAAAAACGTAAAATATCGAAAAGCACTCATTGCCACCTGCGACCTGGAAACAAAATGGGAACGCTATGCGTTTTCCAGGTTTATGAACCTTGCGCCAGATAAACGTCTTTTTATGGAAAATCTGATAGCAGAAATTGAGTTAACCTTCCGGTTTAGGATGTCAGTTTTCGACATTAGAAAATTGTACCGGGTACGAAAGAGAGCCCACAGAGCCAAAGAAAGACAAGTGCAAAAGGAGCTGATTGAAGAGCAACCTGAGGGCATGGATATGTCCAACAATGCCCTCGGGAAAAGCGCATGAGCAATTGCAAATCAACCCTGAAAACTGTGCGACAAAACATAAACAAAGAGAAAGAAACGGTAGTTTCTTTAATGCGACAGAAATGATGACTCAGGCCAAAAAACAAATTCAAAAAACCTTCCGGATTGTAGGGGTATTTTTCATCGCCATCAGTTCGGTTTGTCGTCCGGCTTGGGGGCTTGAAATCCGGCAGGATTTTTTCAGTTACCCACCTGCCATGAACACACCTGTACAAATTCCCATCCATCAAACTTTCATCATTGCAAGCCTCCCATCTTTTTACGCTGAACCGAAAAGCCGTCCGTTCCCTGTGGTTTATTTTGACCTGGGCAGCGCCAACTTGTCCCCGGATGCCGGCAACAAACTTCTGATGGATTTGCGGGATTGTTGTGCCGCCTGTCCTCTGTATCTCACCGGCTATACCTGTTCGATTGGAATCGAAAGCCAGAACGTGAAGCTTTCCAGGTCTCGAGCCGAGGCTGTTGCTACCATGCTTCGAAGAAATGGTTTCAAGGTGGCCTTGGCGGAAGGAAAAGGGATGATTGACAGTAGCAGCCCGGAAAGCAACCGAAGGGTAGAGATAAAACTCACGAAAAACTGAAAGGCACAATGGTGCAACAACATCAACAAAAGGAAAAGTCATCATGAAAAAAGTAACTTTTTTGGCCTTCTTAACCGTTTTACTGCTCCAGACAGTCAGTGCCTTCGCTATGACAACTCCGGCGGCCGGTTCGTTTGCCTATGATCTGTACGATATTGCGGTAACTCAGATTTTGCTTGGCCCTATTGGATTTGTCGCTGGTGTTGCTTCTATGGCTTTTGCAGCCATCCTTGCTATCCGGCAGATGATTCTTCCTGCGGCAGGCGTTGTCCTTGGGGGTGCATTTCTTCTTTCCGCTGATACCGTTGTGCAGTCTATCGGCGCTGTAATCGTTTAACGAGGAGCTATAAGCAATGATTGCCAGAAAGTTTCCGCAATATCTCTCTAAACCGTTCCAAGTGCTGTGGTTTGAGGTGGATGAGTTGGTCCTGTTCCTCTTCTTTCTTACCCTGTCACTCCTCTACGGTAAGTTGATGTGGCTTATCTTCCTGGTATTTCAGTATTCCTACACCAAAATCAAACGATCTCAGGCACGGGGATTCTTGAAGCATGTCCTGTATGTCTTTGGCCTGGTCAAGATGAACAACTATCCCGACTATTTCCAGCAGGAGTTTAACGAGTGAAAGCAGACATTTTCGTACAAAAAACCAGCAATTTATTCGTTGAAAACCGACTGCTTAAATTTGCTGTCGGGGCAATGGCCGTAGCCGTCTGCTTCAACTCCCTTATGGTGTATCGGGCTGTTAAATATCAACGTGTTGTGCTCATTCCACCCGCTATGACCGGCACAATTGAGTTCGTCCAGGGCAAGCCTACCGAGACTTACATCAAGGATATGAGCAGAAAGATTGTCAACCTGGCAACTACCTACTCCCCGCCCACGGCAAGAGGGCAGTTTGATGATCTGCTCTCTCTCTACACCTCCGAAGCCTATCCGGAAGCCTCGAAAAGCTGGTACTCCTTGGCGGGTCGTATTGAAGAATCGCAAGTAAGTTCGACATTTTACATGGAGAAAATCACTCTAGGCGAAGGCACTATAGAGATGTTCGGGAATGTAGTGCAGTTTGCTGGAGATACAAAACTCGAAAAGACCGCCAAAACTTTTGTGGTCGCGTATCGCATCCGTGACGGTCGTTTTGAGATTAGCGAGTTCAAGGAGAAAAACCTCAGAGCAGACATAGACGCACAGAAAGCAGAAAAGGAAACAGAAGAACAGCTCAAAAAAAGAGCAGATGCAAAAATGAAGATGGACAAGCACGTGGAGGTGGAAACGAAATGAAGACAATTATTCAGATAAGCATGTGCTTGCTACTAGCTGCCTCTTCGGTGCAAGCAGAAGAAGCACCGGTTATAAGGGGACCAAAACCCCTGAAACTTTCACCTATGACCAATGACCATTTTGACAAGCCTACAACTGTCAAATTCATTTCCCCTGATATGCCAAGCATCGTGCAGTTGTCCAATCGTGACATCAACCGGATTGTCTGTTCCGGGCCGATGAGTGATTTAATTTACTCGGAAGAAAAGGGCGTAACTGGCCATTTTTCCGGCAGTAGTGCCTTTATCAAATTCAAGGCCGAGGAGTTGGACGGACAGCTCACCTATGCTGAGACACCCAGTGAGTTATTTATTGTCTGCAATGGGGCAGTTTACACCCTGATTGCGGAACCTCAGGCAACCTCATCTGTAACACTGCATCTGGCTGCACCGGCAAAGGATGTTTTCAAAAAGAATATCGACCATTACAAAAACATGCCTTTGGAAAAACAGGTCTTGCAAATCATCAAGGAAGGTTATGAAGGCGGCTATCCATCCAGCTACAAGGTTTCAACTGCGGACACTCTGATTCCTCTGTGTGGTGATCTTAGCGTCAATCTGATCCAGACCGTGGATGTGGAAGGGATAGGATTGCGATTGAAGCAATTCAAGGTGGCCTCTAAGAGGGATGAAACAATGGAATTGAAGGAGAAAACCTTTCTGTCACTTTTTATCAGTGAAGCCATCCTGGCCGTGGCAATAGAAGATCAGGTTCTGAACACCGGCGAGGCGACCAGGGTGTTTGTGGTTGAAAAACGGGAGCAATCACAATGACCCTGAAAGAAAGGTTCACCAACCTGACACCACGAAATAAAAAGGTTTTAGTCTGGTCGGTAGTCGGCCTCATTGTTATGGGAATCGCTGTTACTGGTTATAATTCCCGCGCTAAAAAAAGCATGGATGTTGCGGGGACAGAAAAAAACAGGACCATTCACCTTGATCCTGACATGATTGAAAAGACCATGCTCAAGGAACAGGGTCGGCAGATTGATGCTCTGAGAAAGGGCATGACCGATCTGACAAAAAGCCAGACCGATTTTTTGGCTATTGAAGAGAAGAAAAAAAAAGATGCAGAAAGCAAATTAGTTATCCCCACGCCTGAACAATTATCTGTTGGAAAACCCATACCTATACCAGTACTTGGGGCAAATGGAAAACAAGTGCTTGATGAACAGGGAATGCCGGTGTTTCACAATAGTCAACCATCATCAGGTGGTCGTGATCTGGGGCCATCACCTGGGGGGAGTAGCCGTGGTCGTGGAAACCAAAAGCAGGAAAGGAGGATCGTCGGCAAGATTTCAGTGATTTCAAACCAAGCCGCGGCTCTTCCTCAAGATGACGATAAAAAAAAAGGTCGGACGGTCTATCTTCCTCCATCTTTTATGGAGGCGAGACTTTTGACAGGTTTCGATGCTGCTACTTCGAGCGGTGCCAAGGGGGGCAACTCCGAACCTCTTTTGCTCCGTATCCAGACCCCGGCAGTGCTGCCAAATGACATCAAGGCGAACCTGTCCGGCTGTTTTGTTATTGCCGAGGCCGTAGGCAGGTTGGATAAAGAACGAGCAGATGTGCGCTTGGTCTCACTTTCATGTCTCTCCAACGAAGGCAGTGCCATTATTGATACCCCTCTCAAAGGTTTTGTAACTGATTCCGACTCCAAGGTTGGCCTCTCCGGTCGAGTGGTTTCCCGGATGGGCGCGGCAACCGCCAGGGCGATCATCGCCGGAATTTTTGGCGGGGCCGGCGACGCGTTAAAAGCGGCGTCCTCCACAACCTCAACATCTGTCCTGGGAACAACCAAAATTATTGATTCCTCGCAGCTCGGGAAGCATGCCATTGGCGGTGGGCTATCAGAGGGAGCAAACACCCTGCAGGATTTTTACATGGAATTAGCAAAACAGACGACTCCGGTTATTGAAGTGGCTGCTACCAAGAAGGTTACGGTTATTGTCTCGGAAGGCAAAGAACTGGAGATTAAAGACTACAAAAGAGACGAATCGTTATGAAATTACACTATGTCATTCTGCCGTTATTACTTCTGGTTTCCCTGTCAGGTTGTGGTGGGCTGGTAGGACAACTTGTCAATCCCTATGAAGAAAATTTCAAATGCCGCACCAGAGATGATGCCGGTAAGTGTATCGATACGTCATCCGCTTACAAGGAGGCCAGATTCCCTGATGTTGATAATGCAAGCGAGACAAGCTGCACGAACGTAAGTGGTGACACTATTCCCTGTCCACCGGCTACAACCGCTGAGTCAGGTATAAGGACCAACATCAACCAGCTCACTGCTCAGAATAGCCGGTACAAGGCACTTACCGAACTCATGCAGGAACCGGACAAACCAATGCTTGAACCACCCAAGATCATGCGGGTACTGATGCTGCCGTACAAAGGAGAGGACGACGAACTGTTTATGACTCGCTATGTCTATTTGAAGCTGAAAGAATCTCAGTGGGTGTTGACAGATATAAGTGAAAAGGCAAAGGCAGTACAATGATAGATTTTTGTAAGCGGCTTCTCTACGGCAACACTGAATACCTGAAACACAGCGATATTGCCAAGTTGACCAGGCGGCATCCTTTTTCTGCCTTCCTGAACTATGTCGCTTACGACCAGGAGCATGAAATCTATGTCAATCAGGACAGCACCTTTGGGATAATATGGGAGTGTTCCCCGCTTACCTACGCAGGCGAAAAGGCCATGAACTCACTTGAGGGTATTTTCAGGGCGGGGATGCCTTATGGCACTAATATTCAGTTTATTTTACATGCTGATTCCCACATAGAACCGATCATAGATATGTACCGAAAAAGCCGGACCAGAACAGAACCAATAATTGTCACCAATACCGAACGAGTTAGTGAATTTTTACTCGAAGGGAAAAAGGGGCTGGAGGCATGTAGCTTTATTCCAGTCAGAAATTTCCGTCTGTTTGTAGCGGTTAAAGTCCCCGGGGATGCGTCTGGTATGCCAAAACCAGAAGAATTGGCTGATAAAAAGAAGATTGCACCGTTACAGGACATCAAGCGGCAGATCAACGAGACCTTGAGAGCTGCTCAGCTTTACCCGAGAAACCTGCCGCCGGGCAACCTTATGGAATGGTTGCGGCGCTTGCTCAATACCTACCCAAAGGATTATCCAGAGCATAACTTCAATTCCTACAGCCCTGATATCCCAATTCTGAAACAGATTATCAATGCGGATACCATTATCAAGGAAGGGAGCGATTATATTCAGGCTGGAGATAAATACTGGTGTTGCACAACCCCAAAGAGCTTTCCCAAAGAAGTTGACCCGATGCAGACCAACTCCCTGTTTGGCGGGATATGGGGCATTGTCTCGGATGCTGACCAGATCAAGACTGATTTTCTCTATTGCTTCAATATCGTCTTTCAGAAGGGGATAGATGTAACAATCCACGCAAAAACAAATCTTATGCTCAATCAGAAAGGCGTTGGTTCATTATCTACTCTTCTTTACCGCAAGCAAGCGGAACACGTAGAGGCCGCCGATGATCTGGAACATGGTGTAAAATTTCTCAAGATCATTCCCGTTTTCTGGGTTTTTTCGGACGATGTAGAAAATGCCAGAGATTCATGTGTCAGGGTCAGACGGTTGTGGGAGAACAACGGTTATGTGATGCAAAGGGACAACATGATCCTGAAAATTCTGTTTATCTCGTCTTTTCCTCTTTGTCTCTACACGGGCGGTAAGAACATAGAAAATCTGGAGCGTGATTTTACTGCATCAGTACCTTCAATTACCCCATTGCTGCCGGTTCAGGGCGATTTTGTCGGTTCCGGCGGCATCCCGAATCTGATTTTCACTGGCCGAAAAGGGCAGTTGATTTCGCTCGACTTTTTCGCAAAAGGGGCAACCAACTTTAATTGCTTTTGCTGCGCTACATCTGGTTCCGGCAAGTCATTTCTGGTCAACTTCATAGCCTTTAATTATTACGCCTGCGGTTCGATAATCCGCATCATTGACATTGGTGGTTCCTACAAAAAAATGGCTGATATGTTGGGTGCAAGGTATCTGGATTTCAGCCCTGATTCAAATATATGCCTCAATCCTTTTACAAATATTATTGAGCCGGAGGAGGAATTATCGGCGATTGCAACCGTATTCGCGCAAATGGCCTACGCCAACTCAAAAACAGGATGTGAGGATATAGAGGAAATAAATTTATTTTATTGGGCGGTGAATTGGGCATGGCATCAAAAAGGACAAGCTGCTGATGCCAATACGGTCTGGGAATTTATGAAATCATTTCCTACTGGCCCCGGTATGGAACAACATAAAGAATATGATGAGAATAAAAATTTAATTGAGAAAGCAAGGAAGTTAGGCTTTCTCTTGATGAACTTCACCTCGTATGGCTTTTACGGAAAATTCTTTTGCGGCCCCAGCACCTTTGATATTCGCAATGATCAGTTTGTGGTCCTTGAGCTCGAAAACCTGAAGGTAAAACCTGATCTCTACAAGATTGTCACCATGCTCATTATCAATGCCGTAACTCAAGACCTTTATCTCTCAGATCGGTCACGGCATCGGCTGATTATTTTTGATGAAGCATGGCAGTTTCTGGATAAGTCCTCAATGCTTGCTCCGGTTGTCAATGAGGGCTACCGCAGAGCCAGGAAATACTCCGGCAGTTTCATGATTATCACCCAATCTATTCTTGATCTGGACCAATTCGGTGAAGTTGGAACTGTAATCAAAGACAACTCGGCCTTCAAAATCTTTTTGGAATCTCCTGCTTTTGACAAGGCACTCGACCTGAAATTGATTGATTACGATGATTTTTCCATGAAGCTCCTGAAAAGTATCAAATCCAACCCTCCGTACTACTCGGAAATCTTTTTTGACACACCCTTTGGAATTGGCCCGGCTCGTTTGATAGTAAACGATTACGCCTATTTTATTTACACTTCAAAGGCTTCTGAAATCGCCATGATCGAAGAGAGAGTTACTTCCGGCATGACCTATCATGGGGCCATCCTGGAAATGGTCGAGTTGCGGAAAAATGGCAAACTATAAGTTTTTTATTTTCATTGTCATTTTTGGCCTTCTGCCGGCTTCTCTTGCCTATGGAAAAAATCTTGGCACCATCGGAATGACCTATCCCATAGTGGAGCCTGACCTGGTTGAAGAGGTCAAGGCGAGTATTGACTATGAAAAATTGGCAAAGGTCATGGAGGAGAACAGGCAGAACTACAAAGCAAAAGACATCTATGCCCTGCCTGCAGCAGGCAGAGACAGGACGTTTTTCGTCGATATGACCTACACCCTGGATCACGACATCCCAGGTGAAAATGGGGAGATCATGTACCAGCGAGGGCTTACCTGGAACCCTTTGGACTATGTCTCTCTACCTGATGGCTTGGTGGTCATTAATAGCGAGGACGCACGGCAAGTGGAGTGGTTTGTGAAGTCGCCCTATAACAAGAATCGTCAACAGAAATTGCTGATTTCCGCAGGACTTGCCGCCCCCTTGATAAAGCAATTAAACAGGCCCGTCTTTTATCTGACAAAAACCATAGCTGACCGTCTGCAATTAGCCGCTGTTCCTTGCGTGATTACCCAAAATGGTAAAAAAATGATGGTGCAGGAGATAAAGATCGATGGATCGATTTACAAATAAATACCTGCTGGTCGTAGTGCTGTTGTTTTCTGCGTTTCCATCCTTTGCCGGCATTATTAAAAAAGGCGATTCATTCAACGCTGGTTCGGATATCAACTGGGATGATATGGAATTTAAATTTTTAGGTATTTGCATCTGCCCAAGACCTCCACCAGTTTTTTACGAGGAAGGTGAAATTTATGAATATTGGGACCCATCTTTATTCATAGATACGGTTTCAGTTGCTAATTATTCTCCGTTTTCAGGTTCTGGTGGTGATGCCGAGGGTACGATTGATGACGAATTAGGCGGAAAGAACAAATCTTCGGATGCTGTATCTATTGCCGATGAATCAACCTTCTTCCAGGCGCATGCGTTTATTTTTTCGATGCTGGATGGAAACCCTTGTGAAAATGACGACAAGGGAGGTTGGTGGACTGAATATGATTCAATGTGGCAAAGTGATGAACTTGCGGCCACTATCACTCCGGAAGTTGCATTATTTGCCAATAAAGCCATGCAGTTGCTTTGTATGACAGATGCTACGGCAGTAAATTTGGGATACCCTCTCGATTACATGCCCTGGTGTATTGGGAGCAGCGGGTCAACATATCCCGTAAGCGGCCATGTGGACAACGATAATATTGTTCAGGCCAGTAATACGGCAGCGTCACGGCTGATCTTCAAGCTGAACCGTCTGTTTATGCTTTGCGATCCGTATTTATATTGTGGCTGCGAGTACACGCCGATCTGGACAAAGAGCCATTACAAGATGCACACCGCCAGGCCCGATCTTCGGGCCACCTATCCTATCGGCCAAGCAGCCAAGACGTATGATTCCGGTCTCAATCCACCCTATGAGGGAGTAAAGGGGTCAAATGATGAATTTCTCTGGGTGGTGTTCAGGAAGGTACTCTGTTGCACCTGTTGCGAATGATATGCGAAGACAAATAAGTATCATCATGCTGGCCGGATTGGTTGTCGGCTTATCGGCTTTATCTGCTTTAGCGGTGCAAGGCGCTGAAGGATCTTGTTCTGACAAGACTGTCCCTGCATTGCCACCTGATCTCTTGGAAAAGGCCAGGGCACAGGCTGTAATTGACGACAAAGCAACCAGGAACGCTATGGATACGGCAAGAGAGCTGGCTAAGACCATGACTATTCCTGAAAATATCCATAAAGAGGCAGGACTAAAAACAGCCCAAAAGACCAATGCTGATTTCAGGAAGCCCGAATTTCAGCAGAAAATAGCAGATGAGTTCAACAGGCAGGTAAATTTGTTTATACCTGAAAGCGGGAAAAACAAACAAAGGGAACAGGAAGCACAAGGCATCTTTCTTGAGACTGAAAAAGTTTATCTCTTCCTATCGAGCTCGATCCCAGAGGCATCGTTTCAGGGGTACATGGCCTCTCTCGATGGACTGCCTGAGATCGTGCCGGTCATGAAGGGAATGGTAGGCGGTCTGGGTAAAGAGAACAAAAAAGAGAGAGTACAATGGTGGAGCAAGGTTCTGAAAAAAGATACCACCTGCGAAAAGACACCGGAGGAGCCCTGTGACCTGATTAAACCGGCTATTTCGGTCAAACCCGCACTCTTTAATCAGTACAGCATCACCGATGTTCCAGCCCTGGTCTATGACCGAGGCGATGAGATTTTTCAAATTCAAGGCGATGTGGGCATTTTTACCCTCTTGGAAAAAGTTAATCAGGAAGCAAAAAGCAGAAGTCTAACTGCTTTTATAGCAAAGGTCAGGGGAAACCGCTGAGTCAAGCCCAGGACTATTCGGCTTTTCCTTCAGGCGAGAATGTAACGGCCAACCAATGAAAATCAATTTTGAGTCATTTAGCGCATCTTCCGGATGCTAAGAAGAAAAGCTATGACCAAAAGTAAATCTCTGCAAATGCTACCTGATAATCTCGAAGACCAGCAACTCCCGGCTTTGCCTGTTCATGCCGATATCGAGCATGTGGCGCCAAACAGTTGTCTGCAATCGGCCCTGTTTGGTTTGGTAGAAAAAGGAACGCGAAAATACGTAAAACAACAGAAAGTTGCATCGCTCAATGGAATAGAAATTTGGTACACCGGCGAGCAACTCGACCAGAGCGATCTTGATGTTTTTCTTCACGCTATTCATTTAACGACAGACAAAAACAATATCCAGCCGGGAAATGCCGTGCGCTTTTCGATGAATGGCTTTTTGGCGGCTACCGGAAAGACCGTTGGTGGTTCCGGTGAAAAATGGTTGATGGGTGTCATAGATCGTTTGGCGGCAAATATGGTGTATATCGAAGTCCCTGATTCATATACGGGAAAGCGGCAAATGTACGGCGGCTCGTTAATTCACGATTTTTACTACGATTACAAAACAGAAACATATTCACTTCGCTTAAACGGTAGTTTAGGCGCACTGTTTGAGCGAGGATGGACACCCGTGCAATGGGAACAGCGGGTATCGTTATCCAATAATTTATCAAAATGGCTACATGGTTTTTACAATAGCATGCAAACCATTTTCCCTATGCAGGTGTCCAAATTATTAGAATTGAGTGGTTCAAGTTGCGGTAGGTTAAGTGATTTCAGAAGAGCCTTACGCCGTTCACTGGATAATCTTGTAGAAGTTGGAGCTCTTAAATCCTGGACAATAGATAGCGAAGACAAGATTCATATCGTTCGTTTGCAGACCAAAAAAGTCATAGAAAAACCAGTTTAAGGGTATGGCATAGCGGTAGCAAAGGTATGGCATAGCGGTCGCAAGGGGTATGGCATAGCGGTCGCAAGGGGTATGGCATAACGGTCGCAAGGGGTATGGCATAGCGGTCGCAAGGGGTATGGCATAGCGGTCGCAAAGGGTATGGCATAGCGGTCGTAATGGGTATGGCATAGCGGTAGCAAAGGCATGGGATAGTGGCCGCAAAGGTATGGCATAACGGTCGCAAAGGTATGGCATAGCGGTCGTAAAGGTATGGCATAGCGGTCGCAAAGGTATGGCATAGCGGTCGCAAGGGTATGGCATAGCGGTCGCAAGGTATGGCATAGCGGTCGCAATGAGTATGGCATAACGGTCGCACGACTATGGCATAGCGCTCGCAATCTTATTTTTTTCACCATCAAAAAAATGCCATAAAACAACATGATATTTTGTGAAGTTAAAGTCAGCAAAAGTTCTTAAAAGATTATTAAAAAGAAAAGAAGAAAGCATGACAGAAAAAACAACAAAAACTCCTGGTGAAGAAAAAACATCAACAGCAAAAGCACCAGGAGCAGAAACCACAAAAACAACTCCCAGCTATCTGGAAATAATTGTCATCACGACTCTGATCGTAGGTGGTGCGATTTGGGGATACGACCAGTTCCTTGCCCAGAAGATTTTGACCTTTGACCTCAATGGCTACCTGCGGGAGCAAACGGCTTTGATAAAAGCGGGTCAAATGACAGAAGAGCAATTCAAATCAAGCTTGGACAGGACAGAAGCTCTTCTGAGTGCAGAAGCGGAAAAGAGGCGGCATGTCATACTTTTGAAAGATGTGGTGATGCGAAATGGTAATGAGATTTCTCCTCAGTAGCCGGTTGGCGGGTTTTCTCTTCGGGTTAACCCGCTGGGAAAAGACCGTGGCAATAGTTTTTCTGGTTGCCATTTTGCTGGGGTCATTCATCCCGGGACGGATCATCGTCGCACTCAGCGATTCACTCGACCATCGGCTTTTTTTCATGACGGGGCTCAACCCGGATAAAATCAAAAATGGCGATTATCTCGTTTTTCAAGGGAGCAAAGAAGAAGTGGAAAAACATGCCAAGCCAATGTTGAACAACAGACTCGACAAGCTGATAAAAAAAGTTGGCTGCGCTCCAGGTGAAACGCTCACCCGTGACGTCCAAGGCCAATTTTTCTGTGAGGGTGTTTTTGTCGGCAAGGCGTTGGAAGCTGATAGCCAAAAGCGTCCTTTGCCTCAATTTCAATATTCAGGGATTGTACCAGAAAAAAACTTCTTTATGATCGGCACCAACCCGCGCAGTTACGACAGCAAATATTTTGGATTTGTTGATGCAGGCAAAATTCTTCATAAGGCTTTACCGCTTTGGTAACCGGCTCTGGTAACGGGATTATTGGTAGCTGGCTGTGTTGCTGGCTATGTTGCTGGCTTCTGGTCATCACCATGACGACAAAGGCCCTGGCCGAAGAGGTTCTTTCGCCGGAGCCAGCTTTCTATAAAACCGCCAAAGAAGGTTGGTTCTGGTATCACGACCCACCTCCAGGGGTGCCGGAGGAATCTGATAGCCATAACTCGACCATAACACGTGAGGCCGGACCAAAGGCATTTGAGAAGAAAAATCCGTCGATGGACAAGTACACCATCAAAGAAATTTGGAATTTACATCCAGACGAATTTCAAGGGCTGTTGAATGGCGTACAGAAAAAAGCAGTACAAAACCCGAATGAGAAGAACATTCTGGAATATCTTATCATGCAGGATGTGGCTCGCCGGAAGGCTCTGGCTTATGCCAATGCCTCAAAATTCGTCACTCAAAAATACAGCGATAAATTCAATATCAATCAGGTTTATCCGACTACGATACCCGGTATATCGGCCAGGGTACAGGAGCAACAAAAGGAAATATCGGGCACCATCCTGGCTGCTCGTGAAAATCATGCCTTGCTGTTTTTTGTAGGCCAGGGCTGCGGATTCTGTGATAAGCAAGCGGCAATTCTTACTTATTTTGTAGAAAAATACGGCTGGCAGATCAAATCCATTGATATCGGCCGGCACAGCACTTTGGCGGTACGGTTTAACATCACTACCACTCCAACCTTGGTTCTCATCAAAAACGGAACAGAACAATCCATGCCGATAGCAGTCGGGGTAGTGGCCCTGTCGGAAATGGAACGGAAACTGTATCAGGCCATCCGCTATATGGGCGGGGAAACGAACATAGATACCTTCCAGACGTATGATTATCAAAAAGGTGGCGCACTTGACCCAGGTGCAATTTTAAAGACAGAAGAACAGCCCTGGAGGGAAAGATGATGAAAAAGATGATCTTAGCTTTATTCGTGAGTTTGCTATGTCCAATATCAGGCCAAGTTGCAGAGGCTGGTTGGGTGGATGATTGGTTGCAACAGAGCAATTCAACGCAGTCCGGCTATTTTGAGGGGCAACAGCGGGGATATTATTCCGCCGGCAGTTTTTCCGGTCGCTGGAAAAGTACCGCCGATTATCCGGTTACTCTGGAAATGCCAAAAGTAAAGAGCGGCTGTGGTGGTATTGATGTGTTTATGGGCGGTTTCTCGTTTATGGATTCTGATTATCTGGGTGATAAGCTCCAGGCCATCTTGTCAAATGCCGCAGGGGTGGCCTTCGACCTGGCACTTAAAACTCTCTGTGAGCAATGCTCCAACACAATTAAAAACTTTGAGGCTTTATCTGACGCACTCAATCAGATGCAGATAGACGAATGTGCAGCGGCTAAATCATTGGTAGGAATTGTAGCCGACGAGAATGGTGTTCGTTCCGGTGAGGAAATGAAGGAAAGACTCGGTACTGCGGTCAAAGAAAATAAATTAGTCAGCGGTGTATCGGAAATGTGGACAGACCTGACAACAGCAGAGCAAGCAAGCGGAGGTGCTGTTTCATCTGGTGATGTATCCGCCGTAACCTCGGGATGTAACGCAGATGTGCTGGATTTGTTTTTAAACGGCGATTCGATGCTCGCAAATGTCGGAGCCAAAATGTCTCTACCTGGGCCTCATATTGATCTCATTCGTGGTCTGGTTGGTGATCTCAAATTGTCGGGAGCGGCTGAGGCATATAAAATTTCTTACATGCCGCCATGTTCAGAAAATAATACTGATTCGATCAAATCCATTGCCAATGGTGATATTTACCTCAAAAGCACTACCGGCCAATGTTCGCAGGTTACTGATGGCAATAAGGATATGGGAGCGTATGTCAGAACTCAGTTGACTAGTTTAGCCGACAAATTACGCACCAAAGGCACATACACAGCGACGGAGATAGCTTTTATGGACTCTAATCCGTTGTCTCCATTGCCTATTCTCAAAAGTGCCGTTGGCACCAGGACGGAAGGTGCAACCATAAGCGGCCTAGCCGACATAACCGCTTCTGCTTACAGCCTGCAAATGATCTCGGATTTGTATATTCGGGCGGAAATGATTGCCAGAAAAGCCAGAGAAGTTTTGGAAAAAAAGGCTTCGGGGTCGTCTGGCAGCCCAGACACTTGTGCCGCTGTCATTTTTGCAGAAAATGCCAGTCAGGACCTTTCCATCATGTTGGAGAAAATCCAACAGTTAAAAGAAGGGGCCAAAGCCAGTTATATCGCCTCGACATCAGAAATGAATGCCATTTTAAGCTATCTGGACCACATGCAAGACCTTGAAAGCCGGATGAACAAAGAAGTCACCCAGCGGTTTGGGAATAATGTGCTCTCAAGGTTTCAATAGAATTGAACCCCGACACAAAGGGGTTTGGAAATCAAAGGAGAATGGAAATATGAAAAAAACAATTTTTCTATTTTTAATTTTAGCATCCACAGATCCCAACCTAAGTTTTGGCGAAAATCCGAATTTTCAGGAAGGGCAAACGACAACTCCACAGATGCGGCAGTATTTTGAAGGTCGAAAAGCTGAATATAATCAATACCTGGCCGATTTAGCGGCATACAATCAAGCGATTGCAGATCAACGAGAATGGGACAACCAAAAAAATCAAGAAGACCTGGCACAACAACAAACTCAGGAAAGCCAGCAAGCTGCTATAAATCAAAAATCCCAGGAGTGCTCACAATCAGACCCCGCGGAGCAACAGGCATGTCGGCAAACAGTGACTGACATGCAAACCCAGATGTTCGGGCAAGCCGCAGAATATGCAGAATACCGACAAGAACGGGCAGGGACAAGGCCAATTGTGGGCCGGCAACCAACTTTTCACGATAATACCGCCGAACTCGCCAAGGCGTACATTTTTGCTGAAAATCAGGTGTTGGAAGAGAAGGTTAATGTCGTTGGTGCAAGAAATATGAAAGATGAAAAGGGAGGAGTAATAAGCAATGAGGAGGATGTCAGGGCCTACTATGACCGCAATTACGGTGCAAAATGACCACTCTTAGAAAAGTATCTGGCCATTACAATAGCTGAAACCAATGAAAGAAACTCCTGTCAAATTCCCTGCCATTTTGTGTCTGGTATTTCTGGTTGCAACCATATTCTATGTCACTCCTGCCTTTGCTATGGACATGGAATACTATACCTACGGCGGTTTTGGCCCGATTACGCAAGCCTTTACCCGACTGGCCCTGATCTTCAGTGATGCCGGATATATTGGTTTATTTGCAGTAGTAACGGTTATGGGCTTTCTTGCAGGGGCCATATCTTGGCTTGTCCAGGTGTCCAATGGCGGGAAAGCCACCCCTTTAATCTGGACAGTACCTGTTTTCTTCGGGATAATTCTCTATTTTGGCCTGTTTGTTCCCAAGGGAAATATCACGGTTTATGACCCAACGCTCAATAGATTTCAGACTATTGGTGGAATCCCTGATGCTGTTGTCTTTACTGCCGGTGTACTGAACAAAATCGAAAGAGGGCTGGTTGAGATTATTGATACAGCTTCCGCTCCCGATTCAGAATACTCCAGAGGTGCTGGTGGCATAGGTTTCAAAACCTTGGAGTCGGTTAGAAACTCATACATCAAAGATAACCACCTCAGAACAAGTCTGATACGCTATACCAAGGATTGTGTGACTTTTGAACTGATGCGGCCTGGAACAACTTTATCTCTTGATACTCTCCGCAATGACACCACCGATTTCTTGATTGAACTTGGCAAGGCTGTACACCCTGCAATCTATACAGTTTATTATGATTCGGCTGAACCGGCAGGTGTAACAAAAACCTGTACCGAAGCATGGAACCTTATCCGGCCAATTTTTCAAAATACCACTAATTATGCGGAAGCACTCAGGAAGACATGCGGCAAGGCTTCTTTTGATTCGGGCAATGCTCTTGAATATACTACCTGTAAAGACCTCATAACCAGCACCTTGAGATTCACAACGGGGAATACGGTCGTACCGGAGAAGCTCATCCAGCAACGACAAATCTCAGAAATTCTTTATACTTTCTACTATCAGGATGATGTAGAAACTGCAATGCTCATGGAGGCAAACCGGAAGATCACCTCCCAAGGTGTTGGTATTGGTATTGCCATGAACGAATGGATACCGATTATCAAGGCGATCATGACTGCCATCGCCATTGGCATGATTCCGTTCTTGGCCTTATTCCTGCCGACACCCGTAGTCGGCAAGGCCCTTTCAGCCATGTTCGGATTTTTCTGTTTCCTCACCATCTGGGGCATCACTGATGCAGTGGTTCATACTGCGGCAATGGATTACGCACAATACGCCTTTGAAGAGATGCGCCAGTCATCATTAGGCGTTTATTCGATGGCTGCCTTTCCTTCATTATCTGAAAAGATGCTGAGCATGTTCGGCATTATCCGCTCGTCGGGTATCATGCTGGCAAGTCTCTTCACCATGATGCTGATTAAATTTGGTGGTCATGCCCTGGCAATGATGGCCGGGAGTTTGAGTGGTGCGGTAAGCGGAGCAGGTGGACAGGCCGGAGCCTTGATGACTCCGGAAGGCACCTCAGCGGCCATGAGCCAGCAGCTTAAAGCATCAGGGAATTTGGAAGGTATGCCACAGCATAGGTTTTCCAACATGGCCTCGGCAGAGGCTTTCAATAGTGTCCATAGTCCGGTTGGTGGGTACAATTCCTCTATGAACGCCAGGAACGCCTTGACACAAGCAGGGCAAATTCCACAAGGGACTTCGGATGCCGACTATGCAGAGATGAAGCATAACTTTAACCAACAGGCAGGAACAGAAGCCGGTCAAGCATCGGTTTCCCTTGGCCCTGACGGACAAGCGACCCAGGGCAAAACGAATGCTGTTATGCCAAGTGGTTCTACTATGGCAGGTACAACCTTCGGGGCCGGTGGGGCAGGTGTACAGAATCTTAACGGCGCATGGGGGAAAGGTAGTTTTACTTCGGACGGTCATGGCGGCACCAATCTCACCTCTGCCAGTATAAATGGGATGTCTCCCATGGCTCTTGCAGAACAGAACGCACATATCAATACAGAAAAAGCAGCTCATGCCCTTGGTACGAATGAGAGTTGGGACAAGATGAGGAGCCAGCTGCAAACTGATGGTCATACCAGTGCCGAGTCCCGTGCCTATAGTGATAAATTGGCTAACGTTGCCGGGTCGGAATGGGGAAGGGTACTCAATGATAAATCCAGTTTCGTTAATAATTTGACTCAAGGTCAAAAAGAACAATTACAAGCCTATGGGGGTGGAGGCGCTGGAGTAAATATTGGAATAAAAGCAGACGGAGGTGGCAGATATATTATGACAGCGACCGGCGACGAAGGTAAAATATTGTCGTTTTCGGTCGATGAATCGACAGCTAATTCAATAAAAGAGAGTATGAGCAGTGTTCGTGAAAGAGCTGTCTCTGAAACCTTTGGGGATAGTAAGGGGCTTCAATTTGCAACAAATTTAGCAAGCAGGATTGGTGCGACCGAAGCAGCTTCATATCTGAAAGAGGCCAGCAGTATGACCCGTACAACTGAAACTACAGGGGCCGATGCTACAACTGCCTTTGTTGGTTGGTATGCAACTGATCGCTACGGGTCCGACAGCCCTGAAAATATAGACAAAGCTGGTGCCGCCCTTAATCACATGGCAACAGGCGGGTCGCCTGGCATGAATCAATTACAAAGCCATCAACAAAGATTCCTTAAAAGTGGAAATTATACTTGGGGTGACGGACAAGCTCAGGCGGATACTACCATTGATGCAACCAGAAGTGAGGCCGGCGGAAGAATGGCAAATGTTCAAGGCCAGGTAGGGCCAGGGGCAACTGTCGCTGGTATCCGAACGGATAATATTAATCCGGGAGGTTTCGGTGGCCACCCTGGCGATAATCATGATCCTTTAGTAACTCCACAAGAAGAAGGCAATGTAACTCTTAGAGACATGGAAGATCTTCGAGATTCACGTAATAAAGATTTTGAAGAATTCAGAATGCTGCCTAAAACAGGATCGGCTGAATAGTCTTTTTGAGAAAAAGAGAGAACGAAGTAGCCCGTAAGGATGAGCTAATTATCCTGTGCTTCGTAATTGAGATTACCTGCCAATTCAGAGTACATTATATCATGATGCCAGTCGGGGTCATAAACACAGTCGGGATCATCACGTTTGACCGGCTTTATCCACGGAGGTATCCAACGAGGTTCTTTCGATTGAGGATGACAAGGCTTTTTCAGCTTTAAAGAATACATCTTGTCATTAACCCATTTTCTAAAAAAACTATAGATAGTCATGCTGCCACCCTCACCAGAGTGTTTTTTCAAAATTTTTGAAAAGTGGAAATGGAACAAGCATTATTATTACAGCCAGGACAAAAAATCATCAATAACAAAACTAAAACTCTTTCTATTTTAAATAGATATGACAAAAGAAGAACTTGTCAATACCGTTGCCAAATCCACTGATTACAGAAAAACAAGCCAAACTTTTTCCAAGAATCAAAAATTCCTATACCCGCTTCTGGCTGGGCCAATACGTTTCAGTGTACCTTTTTTCTGAGGTTTCTGAAGATTACGTTCAATAAAAAGCTTTGTTATTCCTATGAATATTGATAGTTCCTGGATGTTTATAGTGTTGTTTTGCAGGATAGCTTCTAAAATTTTCCCCGACGTTTTCCCCGACACTAGAATGTCTTTCACTCATAGTTCACCCATTGGTTTTAAGATTTGGCCAGAGGGCTTTCGATTCTCGTTCACTTCTTACTTGGGCGACTAATTGATCAAATGCAGCCTTCACTTCAGGGAATAGAAGAAATACGAAGTCAGAAAAATCTTCGTTCCATTGAAATTTAGATGATGGATTCTCTACTATTTCTTTCCAAACTTCACTCTTTTTTCTCTTCCATTTCTCAGCATTGCCATGATCCAATAGCTCATCTCTTCGATTATAGGCATTGCTAGCAGCAAAAAAGAAAAATAAATCGCCGGGTGACGCTGTGTAAAGTTTGTGACCAAGTTCGACAAGATTATTGAATCCTGATCCAATAGGCTGCCCTACTTCAAGAGAATACAATGATTTTAATAACCGATGGAATTTCGCTGTTGACTTAGGGATATGGTATCCATGCTCTGCAAAAAGGTGCTTGAGCTTTTTTATAATGGGATCGTCATATTCCCATGACCTGAATTTGCAATGATTTTTTAGTTGGTTGCCGAGATCCTGAAGTATCTTGAACTTAATATCTTTCTGTACAATCAGTTTTGCTGTGTCATAGTCAAAAAAGTACGTTTGCTGTCTACTTTGGTTGAGGGTTAAAGATTTAAAAGGAATTATTTGTTCAAACAACCGCTGATCAATATTTGAGTTGCTGATGATCGGTTCTGCCCAGTGACAACGTAGATGCAATTGTCCAGTTTCAATTGAAATATCTCGTGTTTTCTCATTAATCACGAACGCATTCAAATTATTGGGATAGAAAATATCTAACTGAGTAAGTTTTGGGCCTTTCTCCACAAACCGCCGAAAAACCCAAATCAGCAGTGCCCCGTCATTGAGATAAAATTCGCTTCTTTGAACGATCTCTGAAAGAAACGTAGTTGATAGCTGTACCTCAAAAGCTATTCGCAAATCACCTTTTGGGCTGTGGTATATTGCCTGGACATCTGGGCGACGGAATTTTCCATCCTCATTCTTGCTTTTCCAGACTTTCTCCTCTTCGGCTCCTGAAAAATTCGGATCAGCGTTTAAGCTATCAATCAATAGTCTTTTGGTTTCAAGATGTGCATGACTTTCTTTGGCTCCGTTATATTTGATAGCTCTAATAATATCCTGGCTGGCATTTTGTTTCTCCAACTTTGGACAATTATTTTCAGAATCACGATGAGCAAAGTATTGACCTGTTTTCCCAGGATTTGAGCAAAGGTAAATAGGCTGGTAGCAAATAGGGCAAACGTATCTGGCCTCACCACGTTCAATATCTTGACGTAGACTCGTCCTGAGTTTCAGAGCTCGTTCATCATTGCCGACGAATTCTGCGGCGTCAAGTTCTAGACCTGCGTGGGAATCAAAGATATCCTGGATTTTGGCACTTTGTAGGTAAATGAATGAAGCCATATCTGTAGATATTTATTAAGTCTGCTAAAATGAGGGCTATATGATCGATAATTTCAATAACTTCTGTATTTGAAGTTTATGAAAAAGGTTAAAGGTCCGCTATTTTTCACGTGCTCCTGAAGAATTGGCTCAATTTCTAACATCTACGGTTTTGTTCTCATTAACGTAAGATTCTCACTGAGCGAACTATCTGCCAATTCAAGTATTTATATGGCAGCTGTTCATGCGTGAATCAAACGAGTTGCACAGGCCTCTGGTCGGATAGGGGCACTATTATTCCTGTAATGGTCTAATAAACATGCTCCAATAATATTCAGCAGCCCCTTGTTGCGACAAGGCCTCCTCACGACGATTGTCAAACAGTTGCATACCCAAAGGTTTGAGCTGTAGTGTGTACCCATCATCCACAACACTAAGTGATTCATTGAAACTGTTTCGCTGAACCTCCCCGGACTGTGAGTAAGCTATTCCCGGAGAGCCGAGAATACCCTGACCATAATATATAGAACATTGTGCAGTTCGCTTACCACTTTCATAGACGGACGCCGCGAAACTAGTCTCACTTAATCGTTTAAATCTAGTGTTTATATGCGTATTTCGTGCTGAGATTTCCTGAAGAGATCCTTCGAAATATCGCGCCATGTACTCGTAGCTATTTTCCAAAAATTCATCGTGTTCATGATCATCAAATTTCCGTTTGATTCTTAGATTGCTTGAACGATCGCCCTTGGGAACATTTGTTTGAAACCTTACAGGAGACTGTTCGTCCTTCGGGGTTTCAACCGGTACAGGGATTGCGTTTGCAGCATCGCGAACATCTTTAGCAATAATGGCAAAGGCCTCATGTTGATTGGCATACATAGAAACTGGTTTCCCATCAGTCGGCGTAGCTCTCAAATGACCGAATGGCCCAGAGTGCCAATCACAGGGATGCAAAATCACTGGTATCACAACTGAGCTTCCGTCTTCATGTTTTTCAATCGCACGCGTCATTTCCTTTTCATAGCAATAGTCAGATGCGAGAAAGTGGGCGCTGACGAGAAGAAGGACAATTTGAGAGGATTCAAGCTCGGAGTTAATTGTTTGATCAAAATCGCTGCCAGCAGTAATACGCCGATCATGCCAGGAGGATATAACTCCTTGACGTTTCAGCAGCGCCAAGTGAGTTTCCAACTCGTTTCGTAGCTCCTCATCCTTGTGCGAATAAGAAAAGAACAGCTTTGCCATAATGTTTTTTAACCTTTCCAATTTTTTATCTTACAAAAGATGCTTTAGCTGTTTCAGGAATGCAATCAAATTACCCCCAGTAAAATCAGTGTCATTTAAGCCCCGTTGATTTCAAAGATCGAATACCATTTTTTCGCGAGGCCGAGGAAGTCTACTTCCGCCTCCGCTGGCTCCGCAATTGGGAGTTGCAAGAATTAGGTCCAAATCGCCCTCTTGCACGACTACTCTCACACAAACCGAAAGCCCATCCGCTCGACGTCGATTAATCTGCTGATTGATCCAACTTTCCTCAATGCTACCGAGCTCACCCTCTGCTTCCCCGATTTTGATTTTGATCATGCTCTCTCCTTATGTTCATTCCGTATTCAGCGGATCGATGCTGCAAGAAAATTAAGGCAGTCTATCCTTTACTGAGAATAACACTGCCCTTGTTTGTTCTGCCCAGTTTGTAAAGATCGATCAGCTAACCGTGTATTCCTTCCATGGGATAGCTTGGATGGGAACATTGCTCATAAACTTAGCAATATCTCTGCGACCATAATATGTCGGAGTGCCTCTGCCGTTCTGAGCCATTAATATTACCGGAATTCCTGGGAAAAACCGTCCAAAATCATCAATTGCCTTGAGAGCCTCATGTTGCACCTGGACGACATGGCTTTTCACCACCACGATTGCAAATTTTACGCCCTGCTCTTTGATCACTGCGCCCTGAAATTTCGCCATTTCCTACCTTCCTCCTTTCTTCCTGGATGTTGTTTGAGCCAAAGCACTTCCGGCTGCAGTTTTTGATTGTGCACTGGTTCTTCCGTCCCTCAGAACGGCAGAGGCTTTCGTCGCCACTGTTCGAGATGTTGATTTGTTCGGAGCCTTTGTTTGACTCAGAGCGCTCGCAGCTACAGATTTAGAATTGGTGCCGGTGTTCTTACTCGTCAAAACACTTGACGCACTCTTAGCAGCTGTTGAACCTGTTACTTTTTTTGCCATTTGGTACCTCGTAGTTAATATTTGCTCTTGGGCAGATTTTACAAACTCTTAAAACGATAAACACGAATACTAAGTATGTCAATAAATAATGATTGATGAAAAGTAGTATTCTCGATATTCATATATTGTGAATATTTATTGATGTGATATAGTGTATGGCTCTAGCAATAAGATCTTAAAAACAGGTGAAAAAATGAGATGGAGTACAAAGAAACGACTGGAATTTATCGAGTCGCGACTATTTTGGGATGGTAAGATCAGCAGGAAAGATTTGACGGAATATTTCGATGTATCTATCCCTCAAGCAACGAAAGATATAAAGAAATACAGCGAGATAGCGCCAACAAACATCCAATACGATAGCAGTGCAAAACATTATGTGGCTGGGAACAGATTTCTTCCGGTATTGGCTACGCTAGAAGGAGAGTCATATTTTTCTCATCTCATAGTATCTGGTCTGGACAAATCCCCTGGAGAATTCTTTTGCGGTAGAGTCCCTCAATCATATCAACTGCCACTTTTAGCAAGAGCTATCGACTCCCAGATATTAAAGCAAATTCTTAAAAGCATGCATGGGAGTGAGTCAATAGAAATTGAATATCAATCGATGAATACGCCTGATCCAACAACACGATGGATTTCACCACATGCTTTTGGATTTGATGGTCTTAGATGGCATGTAAGGGGATTGTGCCACAAAGATAAAATGTATAAAGACTTTGTCTTAAGCAGGATAATTTCTGTTGGAGACAGCAAAATATTTCCGCACGGACATTTAAATGATTTTCTATGGCACAATAATTTAGTGTTCAAGATTGCAGCCCATAAAGATCTTTCTCCAGGTCAAAAAAAGAGCATTGAATGTGAATTCAATATGGTCAACGGAGAAGTGGCCATTGAAATAAAAGCTGCTTTTCATTTCTACTTGAAACAGCGACTAGGTCTTCATAAAGAAAATGAATCGATTTCTGGGAAAAAACAACAAATTATCCTCATAAATCGTGAAGAAATTGAAACAAAGCTTGCTCTTCTGCGCGAGATTGAATCTTCTAGGATCAAAGAGCTTTCCTTTTATTAATCCGGTTGATAATTGCCGGACATAGACGCATTTTGCAAGAACGCAAATACAGTCACATAAACGACTTTATGTCCGCTTATCAACTTACGGAATCTGAATGAGCAGAAAGAACGGAAACAACTATTCGGTCGATCTGGATATCGGGACCCTCTCGGGGCATCTCTGGGAGGCCGCCAATATCTTGCGCGGTCCTGTCGATGCGGCTGACTTCAAGACCTACATTTTCCCGCTGCTGTTCTTCAAGCGACTCTCTGACGTCTACGACGAGGAGTATACAGTCGCGCTGGAAGAGTCCGGCGGGGATGTAGAGTTCGCCCAGTTCCCCGAGAACCACCGTTTCCAGGTTCAAGAGGGCTGTCACTGGAAGGATGTCCGGGCCAAGAGTGCCAATATCGGCCATGCGCTCCAAAAGGCTATGCGCTGTATCGAGCAAGCCAACCCGGATACCCTGCACGGCATTTTCGGTGACGCCCAGTGGACCAACAAGGACCGCCTTTCCGACGCGCTGCTCAAGGATCTAATTGAACACTTCTCGTCGCTCAGCCTCGGCAATGAGCACTGCAAGGCTGACATCCTCGGCCAATCCTACGAATACCTGATCAAGAAATTTGCTGACCTTACCAATAAGAAGGCCGGTGAGTTCTATACCCCACGCTCCGTGGTCGCGCTGATGGTCCGCATCCTTGCGCCCAAGGCCGGGGAAACCATCTATGACCCGGCCTGCGGGACCGGCGGCATGCTCCTCGAGGCCCTGCACCATGTCAAAGAGCATGGCGGTGACGAGAACCTCATGCTGGGCAAGCTTTATGGCCAGGAAAAGAATCTGACCACATCCTCCATCGCCCGGATGAACCTCTTTCTTCACGGCGCGGAAGATTTCCATATCGAACGCGGCGACACGCTGCGATTGCCCGCCTTTTATTCGGGAGACAGCCTCGCCACCTTTGATTGCGTCATCGCCAATCCTCCCTTCTCCCTGGAAAAGTGGGGGGATGACGTCTGGATCAACGACCCTTACGGCCGCAACTTCGCGGGGCTCCCGCCAGCCAAGTCCGGAGACTTCGCCTGGGTTCAGCACATGACCAAGTCCATGGCCCGCAAGACCGGCCGCATGGCCGTGGTGCTTCCCCATGGCGTGCTCTTCCGTATGTCCAAGGAAGGCGAGATCCGGCGCAAGCTGCTGGAAATGGATATCCTCGAAACGGTAATCGGCCTTGGTCAGAACATCTTTTATGGCACCGGCCTCGCGCCTTGCGTGCTGGTCTTCAGGGACAGCAAACCAAAGGCCCATCGCCAGAAGGTGCTGTTTATCGACGCCTCGAAAGAACTCAAGACCGGTCGTGCTCAGAACGAACTGTTACCCGAGCACGTGGACAACATCCATCGCTGGTACGAGGCCTATCAGGATGCCGAAGGGATCTGCCGGGTAGTCACGCTCGACGAAATCCGCGAGAACGATTTCAACCTGAACATCCCTCGCTACGTGGAGCCGGTGATCGAGGAAGAATCCATGACCATCAATCAGGCCATCGCCAACCTCAAGGAGTCGTTGCAGGCAGCGTATGCGGCCGAGGATCGCCTGAAGGAACTGCTGCTCAGAGAGGGCCTGTTATGAAAGTCTATCAGTACAGATCACCTGTTGGCCGCTTTCTCATCAAACCGCAAACCAACGGTCGTTGGGGTCTTTGGTTCAACGATGACTTGCTCGGCTCCTATCACTCGGCCATGGCGGCCGCCGATGACGTCTACATGCAGGCGACCGGCGATTACGATTGGGACTCCCTGGATGGCGTCGATATTCCAACGGACATTACTGAATGGGAAGTGGTAGCGCTATGAAGAAGAACAAACACATTTCCCAATCGGAACTTGAATCCTACCTCTGGGGCGCGGCCACCTTGCTGCGCGGCTACATCGACGCAGGGGACTACAAGCAGTTCATCTTCCCGCTACTGTTTTACAAGCGCCTGTGCGACGTGTATGACGAGGAGCTGGCTGATGCGCTGGAGGAATCCGGTGGCGATCAGAAATACGCCGCGCTCCCAGAACAGCACCGTTTCCAGATTCCGGAGGAAGCACACTGGAAAGCCACCCGCACCAAGGTCAAAAACGTGGGCAAAACCATCCAGGATACCCTGCGCGACATTGAACGCGCCAACCCCGACACCCTGTACGGGGTCTTCGGCGATGCCCAGTGGACCAACAAAGACCGCCTGCCGGATCACATGCTGCGCGAACTTATCGAGCACTTCAGCTCGCAGACTTTGTCGCTTTCCAACTGCCCGGAGGATGAACTGGGCGTGGGCTACGAGTTTCTGATCAAGAAGTTCGCCGACGATTCCGGCCACACCGCTGCGGAGTTCTATACGAATCGCACCGTGGTCCACCTGATGACCGAGATGCTGGAACCCAAGCCAGGCGAGTCGATCTATGACCCGACCTGCGGTTCGGCTGGCATGCTGCTCTCCTCCGTCGCCCACCTGAAGCGACAGAACAAGGAATGGCGGAACCTGCGACTATTCGGTCAGGAGCGCAACCTGCTCACCTCGGCCATCGGCCGGACGAATCTGTTCCTGCACGGCATCGAGGACTTCCGCATCTTCCGGGGCGACACCCTGACGGGTCCCGCCTTTGTCGAAGGCGACCGACTCATGCAGTTCGACGTGGTCTTGGCCAATCCGCCATATTCCATCAAGCAGTGGAACCGCGAGGCCTGGGCCGCCGATCCATGGGGTCGGAACATCTACGGTACTCCGCCCCAAGGCCGTGCCGACTACGCCTTCTGGCAGCACATCGTCGAGAGCATGAAGGCTAAAACCGGCCGATGCGCCATCCTGTTTCCGCATGGTGTCCTCTTTCGCAATGAAGAGCTGGCGATGCGCGAAAAGCTGGTTACCCACGACGTGGTGGAGTGTGTTCTGGGCCTCGGACCCAACCTCTTTTACAACTCGCCCATGGAAGCCTGCGTCGTCATCTGCCGCATGAACAAGCCTAAGGAGCGCAGGAACAAAGTGCTCTTCGTCAACGCGGTGAACGAAGTGACCCGCGAGCGGGCGCAGAGCTTCCTCACCGACGACCACATCCAGCGGATTGTCGCCGCCTACCGTACTTTCGGCGACAAGGAAGGCTTTGCTCGGGTGGTCAGCAATAAAGAAATCCGGGAAAAAGGCAGCAACCTCAGCATCCCGCTCTATGTGCGGGCGGACAACGGAAACGGCAATGGCAACGGGGCGGCCGAAACGGTCAGCCTCAAACAAGCCATTGCCAACTGGCAGGAAAGTTCGATGGCTCTGCGGAAATCCATGGGCAGCCTCTTTGAGGTGCTTGAGGATGCCCGGGTGATAAGAGGTGCCGAATGAGTGCACACCCTCCATTCGATCCGGGTACAGTTGAGGCCATTGCCAAGGTGATTGGTGAGGCTGGGTCAGGAACAGACATCAGTCGATACTTCCAGGTGAACGGGCTTGTTGATGACTCTGGCGAATCCACCAAGTGGCGGCGTCTCAATTCGGTATTTCTGAAAAACCAAGCAACGATAAAAAGCGCCAACCAGATTCTTGCCTTTGTCAGATCCTATCTTGTCCCAAGTCGCTTTGTTGGAAAACGAGATCAGTTCGAACACCATCGCGGTGAGCTCAACGCGATCTTAATTCTGCATGGCCTCGAATATGGCAAGGATGGCCAATTCAGGCATACAGCCCAAGCAAGAACATTAGATGAAGCAGAAACGCGAGCACAGGGTGTTCGTAACAAGTTGGCTTCCCGTAATACTCATCCTGAAGTCTACAAATACTGCCAGCCAGAACTAATGCAGGACAACTATTTCCATGCAGTTTTTGAAGCCTGCAAAGGGTTGTTCCAAAGGATTCGTGATCTTTCCAGTATTGAAGCCGATGGTGCCAACCTGATTGACAGGGCTTTCTCGATTGAAAATCCATCCCTCGCATTCAACACACTTCAGACTGAAACAGAAAAGTCAGAACACAAAGGATTTGCACAGCTTCTGAAGGGATGTGCAGCGGCGATCCGTAACCCGCTGGCGCACGGTCCCAAAATACTTTGGCAGGGAGAGATAGACGCCGCAGATTATCTCACTCTGATTTCCATGCTGCACAGAAAGCTGGATCAATGCGTCAAAGTTCCTAATCCGGAGTATCGGGGTGAGGGTGACGCATGACTGAACTGAAGCCCGGCTGGAAAATGGTCAAGTTCGGCGACATCGCGCAGAGCATTGCTATGAGGGTAAACCCCGCTGATGCCAAGACCGATGTCTATGTTGGGCTCGAACATCTCGATCCTAGCACGCTCCACCTGCGCCAGTGGGGTCACCCGTCCGATGTCACCGGGCAAAAACTGGCCTTCAAGAAAGGCGATGTGATCTTTGGCCGCCGCCGTGCGTATCAGCGCAAGCTCGCCGTGGCGGAGTTCGACGGTATCTGCTCGGCCCATGCCATGGTAGTGCGGGCAAAGTCTAAAATGATTCTGCCGGAGTTCCTGCCGTTCTTTCTGCAATCCGACATGTTTATGGAGCGGGCCATTGGAATATCGGTGGGCTCTCTTTCGCCAACGATTAACTGGAAGACAATGCGAGTTCAGGAATTCCTGCTGCCACCTCTTGATGAACAAAAGCGTATTGCCGAGATCCTATGGGCAGCGGATGAGGCAGTAGAGCAATGGCGGCGAGTTTATTCTGTTCTAAACGTTATGATATCCGTTCACAGAGTGGAGTTTTTTTCCAGAAAGAATTGGCCAAAGAAGAAGCTGAAAAACCTATTTTCTGTTCAATTGGGAAAAATGCTGTCGCCAAAGGCCAAAACGGGTAATTCATCATTTCTGTATTTAGCCAATTACAACGTCCAGTGGGACCGTATTGATCTGGGAAAGGTCCAAGAAATGGACTTTTCAGAAAAGGAGCGGGAAAAGTTTGCGTTGACCCCAGGAGATATTCTCGTCTGTGAAGGGGGCGAGGTAGGACGCAGTGCGATATGGCATGGAGAAATTAAAAATTGTTATTACCAAAAGGCACTGCACCGGCTCCGTCCTATTTCCAATTTCTCTTCAGAAGTCATGCTGCAGTTTATGATGTGGGCTGATAGAAAAGGATTATTCAAAGCTCTCACAGGACATTCCACCATAGCCCATTTAACTGCAATCAAGCTTAAAGAAATGGATGTGCCTGTTCCGTCAGATAAAGAGCAAGCACTCGTTGATCTGTTTTTCAGGGAGATGAAGTCAGTCAGGCGTATCGTATCAGAGCAAATAGCCAAGACAACAGAGCTTAAACAGTCGTTGTCATGTGGTCTGCTTACTAACGGAGTTCCCCATGTTTAATGAAGAAAACACTGTCGAACAGATGGTTCTCGACACGTTCTGCGGCGGCGTGCCTTCGAACATGGTTGCCGCAAAACTCACCTGCCTCGGTCACAGAATTATGATTCTGCTCAGTCAGGACGGAGAAAGAGCGGAGATATGAGGTCGCAATGAAGAACACGATCAATATTTACTGCGATGAGAGCTGTCATTTGCCGCATGACGACCAGAAAGCCATGGTTCTCGGCGCGCTCTGGTGCATTAAGGCCAAGGCCAGCGAACATAATCAGGCCATTGCAGGGTTGAAAGCCAAACATCACCTGTCGCCATTTTTCGAGATCAAGTGGTCAAAGGTGTCTCCGGCCAAACTCGATTTTTATCGAGAACTGGTGGATTATTTTTTTTCCTGTCCCGCCATGGGGTTCCGTGCCTGGGTGATTCCAGACAAATCCGTCTTGTCTCACGAACAATACAACCAGACCCATGATGACTGGTATTATAAGATGTATTTCTATTTATTGAGAAATCTGATATCCTCGGAGCGAAAATATCACATTTATCCGGACATAAAAGACACTCGCAGCAGGCATAAACTGCAAAAGCTCAGGCAGGTGTTGAGTAATGCGAATTACGATTTTTCGAGAGAAATTATTGAGAGGATTCAACATGTCCACTCGCATGACATAGGTCTTATGCAACTCGTGGATGTCTTGATCGGGGCTGTTGCATATCATGCGCGCGGCTTAACGGGTAGCACCGCAAAGACTGAAATTATTCAGCAGATTAAGGCCAGATCCGGTTTGAGCCTGAATTGCAACACGCTGCCGACCGAACGAAAATTCAACCTCTGTATTTGGCGACCGAATGGCGGAGGTTTTGAGAATGCCTGAATGGCTGCCTGAAATGGCTTTGGTTAATCCTTGGACGGAAGCCACTTATGAGATGCTCTATGAAATTTTCTGCCGTGATATTCGAGATGCCGGCCTAAAGTATGTAGGGCACGATGTCTGGATTTTTCGCAACATGGAAGATGGCAAAGAGGAAATATTCTGGCATCTGACTTCTCGTAAGATAAAAGCTGAGAAGATTCCTCGACGGAAAAGAAAATTTTTCCCAGGCAATCCGGAAGATGCTGAGCAGGAAAGATTACCCGATCCGAGACGATGCGAGCGACTGCCATGGGTGAAACCGTTGCTTGAACACCCCACCGAGCCGGAAGTGCTGGCGTGGGATTATGAGGAAGGGGATAAAACTATAAAGACCTACATCTGGATGCAGGATTACGATTTTGTTGTGATCATGAAAAAATTTCCTGATGGCAAACGACGCCTGATCACATCGTTTTATGTGGATAGTAAATATACGAGAAACGATTTTGCAAGGAAGCATGCGACCCGCATAAACTAAGAAAGGCCTGCTCAGACGGCAGGCCCATCTCCTTCGGCTCTTACACCAAACTGGATGGCCGATGAGTTCATTTATACTATTACGATCGGTGATCGATTGTCAAGCTTTAAGAGAAAGTTGGACGGTGAAAGGAAATAAAGGGGTGCTGGCGTGTCATGTTTAACGAAGAAAACACTGTCGAACAGATGGCTGAAAGAAGTGTGAAGTTTGAAGGGTGAGGTGTGAAATGAGAATCAAGGAACTTCAATCTCAAGTCTCCCTCGGCGAGGACAGCAGGCGCCAGTTCAAGGCCGATGTGCGCAATGCCGAATCCCTGGCTTCCGAGATGGCCGCATTTGCAAATTCCGAGGGCGGGACAATTTACCTGGGCGTGGCCGATAACGGCAGCACGCCGGGACTCGACCAGGCCGACGTTGCCCGGATTAATCAGCTTGTCAGCAATGCCGCGAGCCAGCTTGTTAAAAGTCCGCTGACGGTGCGGACCGAGAACGTCGCCCTAAAAAGTGGCCGTGTCGTGATTGTGCTGACCGTGCCCAAGGGGCTCGACAAGCCCTACTTCGACAAGAATGGAGTGATCTGGCTGAAAACGGGAGCGGACAAGCGGCGCGTGAACTCCAAGGAGGAGCTGCGCCGTCTGTTCCAGATGACGGATCAGTTCCATGCCGATGAACTGCCGACCAGAGCGGGGCTCGACAAGCTGGATAAACTGCGCTTCCGCGATTTCCTCCGCGACATCTATGAGCAGGATTACCCGGACGATTTGGAAGAGTTGACGCGCCTGCTCCAGAACATGAACCTGGCCACTGATGACGGAGTACTGAATCTGGCAGGATTGCTGATGTTCGCCGAAAGGCCAGAACGCATCAAGCCGCAATTCGTGGTCAAGGCGATCCGCTATCCCGGCAATCAGATTCACGCGACCGATTATATCGATACCGAAGACTTCGCCGGGCCGCTGCCGAAAATCTTCCAGGACGCCTTGGCTTTTGTGATGCGCAACCTGCACAAGGTCCAGGCGGGGCGCGGCGTGAACGCGCCCGGACAGCCGGAAATCCCGGAAAGCGTTTTCGAGGAACTGCTGGTCAACGCCCTCGTGCACCGGGATTATCTGGTGAGTGCACCAGTCCGGCTGTTCATCTTCGACAATCGCATCGAAATCTTCAGCCCCGGCCATCTGCCCAATAACCTGACCGTCGAAAAGATACGGACGGGGAACTCCAATATCCGCAATCCGATCCTGGTCTCCTATGTGGCTAAGGGCCTGTTGCCCTACCACGGGCTGGGCTCTGGAATCAAACGCGCCTTGACGCAGTGGCCACAGATCGACTTCACAGACGACAGGGACGGGTGCCTGTTCACCGCTACGGTTCATCGGAAGCCGATAGAAGATCTGGAGTTGGTGAACATTGCACCGAAAAGTTCACTAAAAAGTTCACCGAAAACCGAGGAGCAAATCCTTGAAATAATGCGGGGGAATGCCTCGATCACGACGGAACAGTTAGGGGAAATCTTAGGCATTACAAAGCGCGCGGTGTTGAAGCAGATTGAAAAACTCAAGGGACATGGACGCTTGCAACGGGTCGGTCCTGCCAAGGGCGGCCACTGGGAGGTCTTGTCATGACCTACTTCAACGAGGGAAATACGGTCGAGCAACTAGTGCTGGACACCCTGACTAACAAGGACAGCCGGTGGTGTTTTGCCGAGCCGCAAGCCGATTATCTTAACTCACATCTCACACTTCACGTTTCCAACCTTAAATGGCGTTTTGTGCTCGCCGAGGAGCTGCCACGCCGGAACGAAGATGTGCTGGTGGAATCGATGGTACGCGACGCCCTCATTCGCCTGAACCCGGAAATGAAGGTGCAGGCCGACCGCGCCGACGAGGTGCTCTATCGCCTGCGAGCCATCCCCTTGTCGGTACAGAGCGAAGGTCTGGTGCGGGCCAACGAGCTGTTTGCCGAATGGCTGCGGGGCGAGAAGTCCATGCCCTTCGGCGAGCGCGGCGAACACACGCCGGTACGCCTGATCGACTTCGATGATCCGAGCAACAACGAATACGTGGTCACCAATCAGTGGGTCTACCCGGTGAAAGAAGGCGGCCGCCGCTTCGACATTGTCATGCTGGTCAACGGCATACCACTGGTGATCGGCGAGGCAAAGACGCCGGTACGCCCGGCGGTGACCTGGGTGGACGGGGCCAGCGACATCCACAACGGCTACGAAAAGAGTGTGCCTCAGATGTTCGTGCCGGGCGTCCTCTCCTTTGCCACCGAGGGCAAGTGCTACCGCTATGGCTCGGTGCGCATGCCCATCGATATATGGGGTCCCTGGCACGATCCCGAGGACAAGTCCGAAGGGACGATAGTCGATGTACAGCGGTCAATTCGCGCTATGTTGCGCCCGCATATCGTGCTGGACATCCTGCAGAACTTCACCCTGTTCGCCACCGACAAGAAGTACCGGCGCATCAAGATCATCTGCCGTTATCAGCAGTACGAGGCTGCCAACCTAATGGTGGCCCGCGTGGTGGCTGGGTATCCGAAGAAGGGTCTGATCTGGCACTTCCAGGGCTCAGGCAAGTCTCTGTTGATGGTGTTCGCCGCGCAGAAGCTTCGGATGCACCTCAAGCTGGGAAACCCCACAGTGATGATCGTGGTGGATCGTATCGACCTGGACACCCAGATCACTTCCACCTTCAATGCAGCTGACATTCCGAACATGATCGGGGCTGCGACCCGGCAGGAGCTGCAAAGTCTATTGGCGGCGGATACCCGGAAGATCATCATCACCACCATTCACAAATTCGGTGAGGCGGACGGTCGCCTGAATGAACGTTCCAACATAATTGTTATGGTGGACGAAGCCCACCGCACCCAGGAAGGCGACCTGGGTCGCAAGATGCGCGATGCGTTGCCTAATGCATTTCTTTTTGGTCTGACCGGCACGCCGATCAACAAGCGGGATCGCAACACCTTTTGGGCTTTCGGTGCGGATGAGGATAAACAGGGTTACATGAGTCGCTACTCGTTCCAGGATTCGATCCGGGACAAAGCCACTCTACCACTGCACTTCGAGGTGGTGGATGTTAAGCTTCGTATCAATAAAGATGCCATTGACGAAGCCTATTCCCAGATGACCGAAGAGCTGAGCGAACAGGATCGTGACGACCTGGCCAAGCGGGCCGCCAAGATGGCAGTTTTGATCAAGGCTCCTGTGCGGGTAGGCGCGATCTGCCAGCACATTGCGAACCACTATCAGCAGAAGGTGGAACCGAACGGCTTCAAAGCCCAGATGGTTACCTTCGACCGGGAGTGCTGCGTATTGTACAAAAAGGCAATGGACGAGTTGATTGGCAAGGACGCCAGCGCCATTGTCATTCACACTCAGGGTGGCAAATCCGACATCTATGCTGAGTGGAAGCTGACCAAGGATGAGGAGGAAAATCTCCTCGATCGGTTCCGGGACCCGAACGATCCGCTCAAGTTCCTGATCGTTACCTCCAAGCTGCTGACCGGGTTTGACGCACCTATCCTACAGGTGATGTACCTGGATAAGCCGATGAAGGATCACAACCTGCTGCAGGCCATCTGCCGCACTAACCGAGTCTATCCCGACAAGACCCACGGTTTGATCGTTGATTATCTGGGCATCTTCGACGACGTGGCCACCGCGCTCGATTTTGATGAAAAGGCCGTGCAGAAGGTCATCACCAACCTCGATGAACTCAAGAAAGAGCTACCCGGACAGTCGGCGAAATGTCTGTCGTTCTTCCCAGGTGTGGATCGCACCGTAGGTGGTTACGAGGGGCTGATCGCTGCTCAAGACTGCCTGCCGGATAACGAGACACGGGACAAGTTCGCGGCGGAATACTCGGTGCTCTCCCGTCTGTGGGAAGCGCTGTCTCCTGATCCCTGTCTCGGACTTTACGAGACCGGCTACAAGTGGCTGACCCAGGTTTATGAATCGGTGAAGCCGCCGAGCGGCAACGGCAAGTTGCTCTGGCACGCCCTGGGTGCCAAAACAATCGAACTGGTGCATGAAAACGTGCATCTGGAGACGGTGCGCGACGATCTGGATACCCTGGTGATGGACGCCGAGGTCCTCGAAGGACTGCTCGATGCCAAGGACCCGGACAAGAAATCCAAGGAAATCGAGATCAAGCTCATCGCCCGCCTGCGCAAGTACAAGGACAATCCGAAATTTGTCGCCCTAGGCGAGCGCCTCGAAAAGCTGAAGGAACGGCACGAACAGGGCCTGCTCCACAGCCTCGACTTCCTCAAGGAACTGCTGACCCTGGCCAAGGAGGTCGTCCAGGCCGAGAAGCACGTGGACCCCGTCGATGAACAGGCCAAGGCCAAAGCGGCCCTGACCGAACTGTTTGCCGAGGTAAAGAACGGTAAGACACCGATGGTGATCGAGCGGATCGTGACCGACATCGACGATATCGTGCGCCTGGTCCGATTCCCCGGCTGGCAAAACACCAAAGCCGGAGAACGCGAGGTCCAGAAGGCCCTGCGCAAAGTGATTTACGTGAAATACCAGGTCAAGGACCAGGATCTATTCGATAAGGCGTTCGGATATATCCGGCAGTACTACTGAGAAGGGAAGGTAATGGGCTATATTAGAGCTCATTTCCCAAGGGGGGGTCATGAATCAACAGGGGCTGTCATCACCAAGAGAACATCATTTCTACGTCGCGATTGCCAAGTTCCTTTTCCACCATCCGGAGCATGGCATTGTATCCGTGGGAGATCCGATCAAGATCAAGGACGCAGAGCAGTACGGGCTCAGTCCCTTCATACTCTATGGATTGACCGTTGCCGGGTTGCCCATTCGGTGGATGACCTACACTCCAGTCGACCAGCCCAAGGCCTTCCGGGATGTTCTTCTGGAAGCGTGGCGTAACGCCGATGGCTTGCGTGGCCGACCGGACATCCTGCGGGTCAACCGCCACCTCGCCCTGGCGAGCCCGGAACTGGCGCGGGATATGGCAAAAATCGAAGTCCAGGTCGAAGTCGCAGATGCCAAGGAGAAATCCCTTCCCGCTTCCCTGCGATCAGCCCAGGACTTCAGCAGGTGGCTGCTGGGGAAGCACGACAGAAAAGACCAATCCCTTACCGGGTCCATCCAAGCCCTTTGTCGGGACGCTCAATATGACCACGACTTTCAGGTCAGGGGTGGTCACAGGAGCGTAAATAGCCGCGAGGTGGGAGACAGAATCCAACAGTGGCTGGCCTTACCGGCACAAGGACCGGTGCCAACCCTGACCGGTGGACTCGACTGGGAACCTGGTCCATGGCTGTCATCCTGGGAATCCTCCCTGCCGCCCAATCCGCCCCGTTATTTCAACCTCAACGGGTTTGATGGCAGGACCTGGCTGCTGACAGGAGAGAAGGCGACGGAGGACATCGTTGAGGATGATAATTTCTGGGCCGATACTTATTATGACAACGCGGCTGAGATCGCCAAAAACCTCGTGGCGTGCTGGCCCAATCCGCCTGCAGAGGTTGCCAAGTGTGCAGGGATCACCCTACGGGAACTTCAATGGTTCACCTCGGGCAAGGCCCCCCTGGATCAGCGCTTTGACCTGGAAGCCTTACTCGGCATCGAATACGACGAAAGCATGCGTAGTTATATAGGGGTCGGGCCTTATGTCTTGATGGCCCACAAACCCCTAGCCCTCAAGGAAGTCTATGAAGCCATTTCCAATGGCGGAGATGCACGCCCTTGTGAGATTGTCCCGAACCAGGGAGCCGCAGACCCAAGCTGGCGATACGTGTTGATCAACGCGTATGGAGAGCCCCCGAGCATTGTGATGTCACCTCGCGGGGCAAAAATCACGGAGCGTCTTCCGGACTTGTTATTGAATTACGCCGGTATCACACCTGTCTCCCCGGAGTTCTACCGGGATGTCGTTTCTACCTGTACCCGAGCCTGCCGTGAACCTGCGGCCAACATCCGCGAGATGACAGACTTCGTGAAACGCTACGAAGAGCACTGGGGAGGTTGCGCCTGGCAGCCGGAGTGAATCATGACCGACCTTCTATTTTCCTCACCTCCTCACCTGCGCGTGTCGGACTACGAAGACTGCGGAGACCATTACCTCATTTCGGCAATCGGTTCGCAGGAACCGGAGGCGTGCCCTGATTACGGCCATGACGACCCGTTGTCTGATTGAGTCAAAGCGCGGAGATTGGAATCGGTGGAAACGGCAAAAACGTCATTCAGGCAAAACAAATTGGGCCGCAAACATATCAAGAGCTTCGCTAGCGGCATCGCCCATATGTTTGCCTGCTCGGCTCAGCATTATGCCTGGCTGGCGTATCAACACCAGATGCCGACGGTAACAATTGACCTGCTTGCGCTACGAGTCGAACCCGCTGAGTTTGATATTGAAAGGAACCGGATTCTTGCCGGGATGTGTCAGCGAACGCTCCTCCGAAACACCGAGCAATTGGCACCACCCGGTGCTGTGGTTTCGGCCGTTCTGTCTGCCCACTTTGGGATTGATGACTATGCGGAAGACGCTCGGACCGCCTCAATTGGCAGGTCCGTTTTCACCGCAATCCTGACCGATGACCGAGGCAAGGAGTGGCGCGTTGACCATGCTGAAGAGCGGGTGCTTGTCGATGATTGAGCACACGAAAATGGGGGATATGGGAAACGAATCTGACAAAGCCCCAGACGCTATCGCAGAATTTCAGGAGAGAAGGCGGGCTTTTGACAGACTGTGCAATCAGCTCTGGAATCCCAACGGGAAACCATATGAGGTCTTCATTCGCTGTGCCTGCCCCGCATGTGGGTACCCAACCATAGGTGAGCGTTCTCGGTACGACATGTGTTATCTGTGTATGTGGGAGGACGATGGCCAGGATGACGATAGTGCCGATGAGGTTTGGGGTGGTCCGAATGGAGATTATTCGCTGACGGAAGCAAGACAGAATTTCTCTCGTTTCGACAGCATGTACCGTCCAGATGATATTTCCGGATCTGAGTGGGCGAATAAGGACCTTGCTGCAAAGAACAAGATCAGAAAGATGTACGACTCTCTGCCAACCATCTCTGACAGCAAAAAACTTGCGGAACAGATATTGGCAGTGAAAAGGCTTGAAGGGTCGCCGACGACTCTTGAGGAATATCTGTCACGGAAACCTCTGCGCTATGATCAACGAAAGGGAGTGGTCCTCGATGATTGGTGGTTAGCTCACCCCGTTTGGGAGGGAACCCCTTATCAATACGGAAGGGTTACTCGGGATTCAGCGCTGAGATATTCTCTTCAACGTTTAAGCCGAATGGAAGACCACTGCAAACGTCTAAGAGGGAAAATCCCTGGTTTTAATCGATGTCCGTGTGCGGCTTGCGGGTTTCCAACAGTACGAATCGGTGATCCCCGATGTTTATTATGTGATTGGCAGCAGAACGTGTCTGCCTCAGATACATCTGGTAGCGCAGAAAAGCCATTACATATTGAATATACCCTGACCGAAGCACGGATAAATTTTGAAAAGTATCTGACAACGTATTGTCCGGAGGATGAGCCGAAATTCAGCCGAAGTCAGAAAAATCTGTTGAAGAAATGCCTTCTGATCCGAGCTTATTTGGAACTCTCTGCGGGCAGTTTTCAGGTTGAAAACCTGGTAATTCCATTACGCCTTCAAGATGGCACTAATCCAAGGCCAATTAGTTAAACTTCTGACCGACGACTTGTTTGCCGCCATCTTTGCCAAGCCAAATTCAGCATGGGCAGTTGCAGCATCAAGTGATTCGAAAACTCGGTTGGCAAAATAGTTTCGGCGCAACATGTTCCATATTTGTTCCGCGGGGTTCAACTCTGGTGAATATGGTGGTAGTCTTAATAGTGCAACATTTTCGGGAATAACAAGATCTTTGCTTCTGTGGGATGATGCTCCATCGACAACCATGACGATAAATTCTTCCTTGTGCGCCAGACTGATCTGGGCAAGAAAACGGGTCATGTTCTCAGTATTCATCTTCTCGGTTGTCATAAAATCAAGGCTGCCATCCCACGGGCTGACAGCGGCGTATTCGTAACGGAACTCCCGTATCAATGCCAGGTTTACAACCGGACGATGTGGGGCTGGCGCCCAACATGATCGAGGGTCGCTCATTCTGCCAAAGCGGGCTTCGTCTTGAAACATGAGCCGCACAGGCAATTGGTTTTCATTTTTTAGGCAGGCGGCCGCCACTGTTTTTGGGAATTTTTTTTAAACTCATCCTGTGCCGCAGGATCGCTCTTTGGGTGTTTGGTATCCGGTTGCACCTTCCGCCACCCATGACGGGCCAATAGCCGATATGTTGTTGACTGAGGAATGGCATGTCCAAGTCGTTCAATCAGAGCTGCATGGAGAGGGGGTACTGTCAACACTCCACCCTTTGTTGCCTGTTCTTGCCAGTGAGAGAGAAACTGCCTTTCCTCTTCAATGGTCATTGAGGAATTCCGACGACCACCCCATGTATTTTTTGATGTGTCGTCTTGATTGCGAATTTTACTTCGGTCACGAAAAACAGTGCGACGGCTTATACCCAAAGTATCTGCGGCTCTGTCAGCGTCGAAACCATATTCCGCGACAAGAATCACCGACAGGGCTTTTCTGTAATCGCTGATCGTGGTAGCTTGATCACGTAATAGCTTGGCTTTTTGTACTTCATCTAGATCTGTACATGCTTTTCTTGCCATGGCTCACCTCCATGGCAAGACTATATCAAAATGTCATCTTGAATGCAAATTGGAATAAGTAGAATTCTTGATCTTGAAAAACAAATCCTGGCCGAGAGGGAGGGCAAGGACTGCCACAGGAACGACTCGTATCCTCCGAAGGGGTAAGACGATACATGACTGCACTGAATACATTTGGTTTATTCATCATTACCGCCATCGCCGAAATCGTCGGCTGCTATCTGCCATACCTGTGGCTGAAGAAGTCTGCCTCTCCTTGGGTCCTGCTGCCAGCCGCTGCGAGTTTGGCGCTCTTTGCATGGCTGCTTTCGTTGCATCCAACCGCAGCGGGTCGCGTTTATGCCGCCTACGGTGGCGTTTACGTGACCGTTGCGCTGGTCTGGTTGTGGCTGGTGGATGGGGTTCGGCCTCACGTTTGGGATTTTGTCGGTGTGGCTGTGATGCTGCTTGGTATGAGCATCATCATGTTCGCGCCCCGTGGCGGATGACCTATGCAGGAAATGACCAATTCGATTCCCATTTTGGGAACCGAATTGGCGTCCGAAAATTCGGATGCGCACTTGTTGCGGTTCGACGACAGGTATCCGGTTTTTTTGCAAACCCGTCACCCTCATCCGGTGCCGGAAATTGGGGAGAAAATCGTTTCTCTGGTCTGGTTGGCGGGAAATGGTTTAGTAAACGGCAACCTCCTTCAAAGGGACCTCTATGAACAAATCAGACCTGATAGACGCACTCGCAAGAGATCAAAATCTTCCTATTAAAACTGCAGAATCCATTCTCGCTACGGTCTTGGATGCCATGACAGAGACATTGGTCGAAGGCGGTAACGTAGAAATTCGTGGTTTTGGCAGTTTTACTGTGAGGGAATACCAGTCCTACGACGGCAGAAATCCTAAAACCCACAAGATAGTCAAGGTGAAGCCGAAAAAGCTCCCTTTCTTCAAGGTCGGCAAAGAACTACGTAAAGCCGTAAATGATGGAAAAGCAAAATAACTCAATGTTCACTGAAAATTGGGATAAGAGTTGGCACATAGTAGCCGGTGATGAACTGCTTGCCAAAGAACTGATGCCAGTTTTTGAAAAATACCTGACTGCTTTACAGAAGAAGGGTGCATCAAAATCAACGATGAACCGGCACAAAAATGCCTGCCATGCCATCGGTGGATATATCATCAACCAAGTGTTCAAATATGAATGGGACGAACTTGAAGAGCCTTGGAATGGTGAAGAAATTATCTTTCGGTGTGTATATGGGCTTGATGGCCCATTAATCTACGATGACAATCCTTCCTTGCAAAAAGAAGTAGATGCTACCAGTCGGAAACTCTACAATTTCATTCTAAAGGGTACCGTGTAGCAGCCAGCAAAAGTACAAGTGGTTTTCTCGTTGCCATTAATCTGTCAGTTCACCGGTTATTTTGCTCTAGTGTCTAGTCAACAATCAAGTGTCGGATAAAGACGCAACAATTTTACCCGTGCGTTGTCGGTCGTAAACTGCCAATTCACTTTTGCATTTTTATTGTTTCTGTGTTTCTGCCATGCACTTACT